>CAYWSS010000116.1:0-11018 GCA_964460505.1 uncultured Caldilineaceae bacterium
TCATTATTTTGGCTCAATGTGTAAACCTATTATGTGGACACTCCGAAACGATGCCTAATTTTTGGTTGAAACCAAAAATACAAACGTCATGTGGCTGCATCGCACAACGTCTCCGTTTCTGAGCGGAACCGGCATACCCGGTTTTACCTGCACCTTGTTTACGTAGGTGCCGTTCATGCTGCCCATATCGTCGATAAGCCATTGGCTTTCACGTCGAAGCAGGCGGGCATGATGGCGGGATAATCCGGCTTGAGCAGCCCCGTACGGGCCAAGGTCAACATCGGCAATAATGTTGCGGTGGGTCCGGCCAATGATGGCAATATCTTTTTCAGGGATGTTTAACGTCACATTTTTGTCCGTCAACAAAATATGAGCTTCTACTTTTGGTTTGGGGGGGGCCAAAACACCTTGCTCGGCCATTTTCTGGTGTTCCTGGCTGCTTAAGTGCAGCGTTTCCAGCGGGTCATCAGCATCAACAAATGAGCCGCTGGGAGAATAAAACGTAGGACGCACAGCAGAAGACGCCATCACTTTTTGCAGGGCAACAATCATTTCTCCCATATCCTGATAACGATTTTTCGGTAGCTTTTCCAGAGCGGTTAAGATTACATCTTCCAGAATTGGCGGACAGTCCGGATTAATTGTGTGGGGAGGGGGAACCGGCTCCGAGATGTGGGCTAACAGCATTTTATTAGGGTTATCGTAATCAAACGGTAATTGCCCCGTAACCATTTCATATAAGATTATCCCCAGCGAATAAATATCGGTATGAAGCCCAACTTTGGCGCCCCGGGCTTGCTCGGGAGCCACGTAGGATGGGGTTCCCAATGAGGTGCCGGTCCGCGTTAGAACTTCCTTTTGATGCGTTTCCGGCAGCTTTACCAGGCCAAAATCGGCCAGCAGCGGCCAATCGGGTTGGGGTAACAGAATATTGCTTGGTTTTACATCGCGGTGAATAATGTCCTGCCGGTGGGCATAATGAAGCGCTTCAGCTATGGGAATTAACAGATTAACCGCGTTAGGCCAATCTATGGGGTTGCCGGTAAGATAGTCGGATAACGCGCCACCCTCTACATATTCCATAACTATGTAGGGCCAGCCTCGTTCTTCACCATATTCATAGACAATCAATATGTTACGATGCCGCAACAAGGCAATGGCCCTGGCTTCGCGCTGAAAACGAATAAGAGCGCGGTTTTCCTTGTAATGCAAAACCTTAACGGCTACCCAGCGCTCCAGAGTTGGTTGGTAGGCTCTAAACACCGTAGCCATAGCCCCCGACCCGACAATCTCAACCAGTTTATAACCGCCTAATTCCTGGCCTACAAGTTCTGTTGATGATGACATGTTGCAAGTAATCCCCGCTGCCTGAATGCACCCAGAATCTTAGGAATTCTGGATAAACCAGGGGGGATACGGGGGAAACTACCCCCACGCCCCCCGGTTCTCCTAATATTTCGGATACATCCCGCTGCTATGCAAAAGACTATATCAGTATCACTTTCCGGTGTCAAGTGGAAATTTTGTTAAGGTGCGTCCCAGATTTCAGGAAATCGGGAAAGCGCAGGGGGGACCGGGGGGAATCCCCCCCCCAAAGCCCCCCTGCCGAAGGTGTCCCAAATCTTGAAACGCACCCTTCTGTGACAACAATTCGTTGCCTAAATCTATGAGATTTGATACAATGCCTGTCAGCGACAAAGGATTATAATTATGAACCTGCAAGAAATTTTAAGCAAGGTTATTAGCAGCACCAATGAAATTTTTAAAGCAGAAGCCGGTTCTGTAGCTTTGTTAGAATCATCAAAGCAGGAAATGACAATAAAGGCGGCGGTCGGCGCTGCGGCCAATTCTGTTAGAGGGGTGCGCATCCCTGTAACCAAAGGGATTATGGGCTGGGTGGTCTCTACTGAAACAGCAGCCCTGGTTCCCGATGTTACTCAGGACTTTCGATTTTATAATGAGGTTGATAGTAATAGCGGGTTCCAAACCAAATCCGTTTTGTGTGTGCCCCTAAAAACCAGCGAAGGAGACACAATTGGGGTCATTGAATTAATGAACGTAAGCCCCAATTATCTTAATAATGACGGGCTTAATATATTGGGCGTTATTGCCGACCATGCCACCCTGGCCATTGAAAACGCCCAGCTTGTAGCCCAAACCCGTCAACAAGCGGAAGAACAGGCTCTTTTGTTTGGCGCTACAACCATTGTCACCTCTGCTCTGGAGATGGACACCGTCCTGAATGCTGTCAGCCGGCAAATGGTTGAAGCGCTGCATGCCGACCTGTGTATTATTTCACGCTTGAATAAGAGCGAAAACAAGCTGAATTCCATCTATGGCTACGTTACAGATTGCCCCATAGATTTAGAGCAACTGCATAGACCCCCCACCCGCACCGCGTTTTTACGGGCCGTGATTACCACACAAAACTCCGCCCTGCTAACGTTTAATACCAGAGGCATCCCGGACATTGCCCAACAATGGCTGGAGCAACTTGATGTTAAGGCGCTGTTTCTTATCCCGCTGGTGTATGACAAACAAACCATTGGCCTGGTAGAAGTCGGTCGCCGTCAAGATGTTACAATGTCCAATAATCCTAACGAACTCCGCCTGGCAGAAACGCTGGCCGCCCAGGCTGCCGTTTCTATAGAACATGCCCGTCTTTACGATGAGCTCTCCAGGCGATTGGCTCAAGCTCAAGCCCTGCAAGCGGTAATGGTTGCCGCGGCGGCTGGCCTTGACTTTGACCAGATTTTGAATAATACCATAGCCACCTTGCAGCGTACACTACATATCGAACGGTTAGGATATTTCCATCTATCACAAAATAACAGGGAAATGATTGCCTACCCTACCACAGTTGGATACAACCAGGCTGCCTCTAATGTACGGGTTTCCATCAAAGGTAGCGCCGTGGGGTGGGTTTATCGCAAGAATTGCTCTCTTCTACTGGTCGGCCCCGACGATGAGCGTTATCCGGAGTATGAATTTGTGGGCAATACGCAATCGCAGGTTTGCGCGCCGATCAATTTAAATGGACAGGTATCAGGCGTACTCAACGCCGAAAGCACCAAACCCAACACATTTGACCGGGAAGATGAAGCGCTTTTTCAATCTGTTGCCGCACAGTTGTCCGTGGCGCTGGACAACGCACACTTATTTGATGAGGCGTGCGAAGCGGAATTCAATTTTCATGACTTATTTGAAAACGCAAATGATTTTATTTTCAGCCTGGACAGGAATTTGCAGATTATGCGGGCCAATAAAATCGCTTTAAAAGCATCAGGCTACGATATTAATGAGATTATTGGGATGCGCGCCGTGCAGTTTGTTCACCCCGCGCAAGCCGGAAAGTTGTATAAATTGCTTAAAGAACATCTGGCCGACCAGGCTCCGGCCACGTTTGAGCTAACCGCTCTAAGTAGAGACAAAACAGAAACTTCGCTTGAAATAACCATGCGAGTGCAGCGACGACCGGCAGACCAACGGCCAATGGCCCTGCATTTTATTGCCCGCGATATTACCCAACGCCTGAAAATGGAAAACTATATCAGGCAAACCGAAAAACTATCCTCAATTGGAAGATTGACAGCCGGTGTCGCTCATGAATTGAACAACCCGTTAACCTCTATTGTGGGCTATGCAGATATGCTGCAAAAAAGTGAAATTGAGCCGGCACATAAAGAGGATGCGCAAATTATTTTCCGCCAGGCGCAGCGAGCGCAACTGATTGTAAAAGATTTGCTGACATTTGCCCGCAAAGTTGAACTGGAACCTGAACCCATTGACATTAACGAAGTTATCCATGCCAGCCTGTCTCTATCAAAAGCGCAGTTCAGAAAGCATAATATTTATGTAAGCACTTCCCTGGATTTCGGGCTGCCTCAAACTGTAGCCGACCCTCATCGTCTGGAGCAGGTATTTATTAATCTTATTACTAACGCGGTTCATGTGTTAGCAAAATTGCCAGATTCAGGCAAGCTAACCATAAAAACCGGCCATAAAGAAGATACCATTACTATAAGATTTGCGGATACCGGCCCCGGGATTCAGGAAGACATCTTGCCGCGTATTTTTGAACCATTTTTTAGCACAAAAGGTGTTAATGAGGGTACAGGATTAGGGTTATCCATTTGTTATGGAATTATAAGTGAACACAAAGGCAAAATTTGGGCAGAGAACATTCCTGCCGGAGGGTCTGTTTTTATTATTGAATTGCCCATTATTTCGGTTGAAAAAGCCATACATACCCAACGCAAGACAAAACCGATGCCTGTAATTTCTCGCCAAACACCAATTACATCCCAACAAATTTTGGTGATAGATGATGAGGAATATTTGCTGGCCCTGCTTAAACGTGTGCTAAAACAACAAGGGCATACGGTAGATACTGCGCCAAATGGGTATACGGCTATGCAAAAACTTGGCCATCGGCCCTATAATTTAATTATCTGCGATATCCTGATGCCCGATATTCTGGGGCCGCAATTATACCAGGATACCATCAAACAATTACCACATTTGGCCAATAAATTTATTTTTATCACCGGTAATGTCGTGGACAAAGATACAAAAACCTTTTTGGAAGAGACTAATCTCCCTTGGCTGGCTAAACCATTTTTGCCGGCAGATATTGAAAACGCCATCACCCACGCACTTTCTTAACCGTACTGCGGCAAATTTCCTATTGCTAATTAAGCTGAATTAATGTTAACATCCAAGAAAATTCAAAACCTGTATGCAGGTAAATAATAATGCCACAAATAGTTGTTACTTCAATCGCCCTGTTTGTTTTTGGCCTTTTGCTAATCTTAACCATTTTAAGACTACGGGCATCAAAAGAAGCCGCAGTTTTGCACCTGTTAATTTATGTTGCCTCGGCATTTCTGGCTTACCTCTCCTCACTGATAGCCGTGCTGCAGATGCCCACGGCAATTGGCCTGCCGTATCCCCTGTTAACTGAACTATTCCTGCTGCTCTCTATTTTGGCCTTTGGCACACTAACCTTGAGTTTGCTCAAATTTCCGCGAAGCATTTTGAGTAAATGCTGGGCCGGTTCGCTTTTTATAATTCTACTCTGGATTACGCTGGCATTTAATTTGTGGGGCGTAGGCCACAGTGCCGATGGTGCTGCCGGTTATTATGCGGCTATGGTGGTAGCCGGCGCAAGCTGGATTATTGCCATTGCAAGCGCACTGGCCGCCCTGTGGTACGCCTTTCAGCAACAGCCATCATCAAAGCATTTAAACCGATTGCGCTACTGGCTCATTGCCGCCACGCTTCAGGGAACCGGCGGCCTGATTCTTTTTATCAGCCCCAATATATTCTTGTGGGCCGGAACACCGCTGCTGCTGGCCGCCGGTAGTTTGGCCGGCTACGTGGTACTCAGTTACCACACCGCAGACCTAAACCGGCTCATTGGGCAAGCCCTGCGCTACGCCGGGTCAACCGGCGTTATTGCGGCAATCCTTTATCTGGGGTTGGCGGCTACTACCGTATTTAGTCGCAGCCAGGTTAGCCCCATTAATGTTTTCATCTGGGCAATTATCCTGGCCATATTTCTGGCAATTATTACCCCTCCCTTATGGAAGGTGATTAACCGATTTTTCGGTAGAATCATTTTTGGAAAACACCACCTTGACGAAAGAGAAACCATCAGGCACTTTAGCCGAAGAATAAGCACCGCCCTGGATATGCAACGCCTGGGGGATATCCTCATCAACCTGATGCAGGAAACGTTTAATGTTGAACGGGGCATAGTTTTTATCAATGAAAGAGGAGACAGCAGGCATATTTCGTTGCGCCCCTTTAACTGGGTAGGAACAAAAAATAGTGGCGCTGCCCAATTTGACGTTACCAGCCTGTTTATCAACCATTTTCGGCAAGGAAACAAATTTTTGCATCAGTACGATATTGATGTTTTGCCAAAATTTAGCGCCATGGACAGAAATGAACGCGCCTGGCTAACAGGCCTGAACATAGAACTGTTTGTGCCCATTATGCGGCAACGTAACATCATGGGGGTTCTGGCCTTTGGCTCTCGCGAAAATAAAACCGCATACCCCCCCGAAGAAGTGGACTTGATGGTTGCGCTCGCAGACCAGGCCGTCCTGGCCATGGACGGGGCGCGCCTTTTTGAGCATTTGGCTACCATCAACCAGGAAGTAGATGTTCTTAACGCGCAATTACAGGGCTTTGACCAAAACAAAACTGATTTTCTGTCCATTGCCTCGCACGAGTTAAGAACGCCGCTTACGCATGTGCATGGGTATTCGCGCATGTTGCTGGATTTAAGTGAAGAAGAGGCAAAGGATTATTCGTACGTTAAAACCATTGTTGAAGGTATTGCCAGAGGCAGTGAACGTATGAAAAATGTCATTGATATGATGTTTGATGTGACAGAAGCAAATGTTGGCGACCTGAGCCTTTTTCTGGGGCCGGTTGACCTTGCAGAAACTGTGACGCAGGCCACCGGCCCATTTTTGCCGGCCTTGGATGAACGGCGCATTGCATTTGATAAAAAGGGATTTGATGAATTACCTGTTATTGAGGCAGATGGAACCCGGTTGGTTCAGGCCATAGAAAATCTGTTTAGCAATGCCATCAAATACACCCCGGATGGCGGAGTGGTCACCATTTCCGGAAAATCCGTGGTGCTGGACAACATCGGTTCGGCGGTTGAAATTGTAATGGCCGATACCGGAATAGGCATTGACCCGGAACACCATGAGCAGATTTTTGAAAAATTCTTTAGAGTAGACGACACAGACCACCACAGCACCGGCAAAACAAAATTTAAAGGAGCCGGGCCAGGCTTGGGTCTGCCCCTTGTAAAGGGCATTGCCGATGCCCACGGCGGCCAAGTTTGGGTTGAAAGCAAAGGTCACGACGAAGAAAATTATCCGGGCAGCAAGTTTATTTTTATCATCCCGTTACACCCGGTTGTTACTACAGAGCGGGAAGAACGCAAACAATCTCAAATTGAAACGGTTGACTGGAGCAAAAAAGACATCGCGGAGCAAGCCGGAGAACTCTAAATACTATTCACCCGTTGAATGGCAGAGATACCGGTTTCCGGGTTCTTCCTGATCAAGTAAATATTAAAGCTGTGATCCGGTTGTGAAATAACTAAAACAATTTCATCCGCCGGGCTGTATTTTTTAATCTCGTCCTTTACCTCTTTCTGCAAATGAGGCCAATCCTGCTCAAAATAGGCGGGTTTTCCTTCATCCTCCAGCAAAGCAATACCCAATGCCCCCCGACCACGTTCCTCAAAATAACTTTTGGCCAACGCCCAAATAGTTTCCATACTTTGTTCAATCCACATGATTTCATTGGAATCGGTCACGCATATCACCTTTAGACAAAATAACAACGGGGCAGGTGAACAACCTGCCCCGTCCATTATAGCTATTCTGTTAGTTTTTGAAATTTAATCGCTGTAGCTTACCGGACCCACCAGGTTTTCGCTGGATTCAACCGGCTGGCGGTTGAAGGTGAATTCTGCGTAAGCATTGCCGTCCATGTAAGTTTTTAGCGTCAGGTCTGTCCCATCAATCCAAATCCAGTACAGGCCGGCGTTCAATCCGGCAAAATCACAAGCGCCAGGCCCTTTGGTGCCGGTAAAACATTTAGCCGAATATCCGGCGCCTTCACTTTCAATGTTCACCCACAGTCCGGAGGCAGGGGTGTGGATTAAGATATTAGACCAGCCGCCAATATTCTGTCCGGGTTTGCTGGGGTTAGTCCAGTCACCCAATACCCAACCGTCCGGCGAGGCATAGGTGGGGCCGGTAAAACCAACCCCTTTTCTAAAGTTTACTTCAACCCGTTTTCCACCTTCAACCGTCACCTGGGCTTTTTCAGATGGAGTGCCATCCGGGTCTTCAAACCAGACATCGTAATCTCCCGGCGGGATGTAACGGAAGGCAAACCGATACTGATCGACGCCAAATTCGGGAACCAGTCCCAATTCGCCTTTTACTTCGTAGTCACCGCTTCGCATAAATACGGTGGGTTTGTCACTTTCACGGGTGCTTACAATTAACACGGTATCCCCATCCGGATCGGGAAAATCAGGATACGCTTCGCCCACCCACACGGCACCGCCGTTAACCACAACTTCAATGGGATGTTTTGCCCGGGGCAATAACGCCACAGCAGGTTTTGGCTCGTATTCGGGAGCAACCGGTGGCGCCGCTTCCGCTTCTTCATACATTGGGGCATATGCCGGAGCGGGACCCGGAATTACAATTTCGGCCCCAGCATACTCTTCGGCAACAACAACTTCTTCAACCGGTGCCGGCAGAAGCAACGGTGCGGGAACGGGATGCGCAACATAGGCGGGTCTCCCCGGCACGCAGACGCTTTGGCCGGCATAAACCATGTCCTGGTTATAAAAATGGTTTTGGGCCATCATATCGTACATAGTTGTGCCGTAATTCCAGGCAATACCGGAAAGAGTTTCGCCCGGAGCAACGGTGTGATAATTTGAACAGGCCCCTGGCCCAGGCCCGTAACCTGGCGGCAAAGCGCCGTATCCACCGGGAATCCTCAACGGCTGTCCCGCATAAATCATGTTGGGGTTGTACAACCCGTTTTGCCGCATAACAGCTTCTACGGAAACTCCGTACCTGGCCGCAATGCTGTACAGTGTTTCGCCATAAGCAACGTAGTGAACGTTTCCACCTCCCTGCATGGGGGGCGCAGCGCCGGCCACGCTGACAACGGCGATGCTCAGAATAACCGCAAATACAAAAATTAGTGCAAACTTTTTCATTATTGCCTCCTGTATCCCCATATGTTGGGGAGCGGAAAAGTCACCCTACGACATGTAGACATAATAAGGGTAGATACTATACATAATATAGCTGAAATGGTACAATATGTCAAGTTGTTGAAAATTTCCTATGCAATAATTTTGTTACCCGACAAATCTTTCCGGAAGCTCGGTTTTAGACTGAAAATATTCAATAATTGGAGCAACCTGGCTCTGTAACAGCTTCCAGAAAGATGAATCTAGCCAGATGTCGGGTAGCGGGTGCGATAATTATTGTCCACAAAAACCGCTTGTGATACTATAACCATCGATGACATCACTAGAGAATCTCCGGTTAAATAAACCAAGACACCGGCAGTACATCATCACCTTTATTGTGTGGTTAGGGTTTGCGCTTCGGCTACACAATCTGGGGAAGCAAAGCTTAGGGTACGATGAAACCGTGAGCGCGTTTTTGGCCGCCTTACCCGTGGTTGAACTCGTGGCCCACACTGCCAGGGATATTCATCCGCCCGGCTATTATATCCTGCTTCACTTTTGGACAACCGTTGCCGGAAATAGTGAAATGGCACTGGCCTTTTTTTCTCTTGTTTTTGGTGTCTTGCTCATTCCGTTGACTTTTCTGCCGGCAAAATGCCTCATCAATGCTAAAACAGCAACCTGGGCGGCGCTGTTGGTAGCCGTTTCTCCCTACAATATCTGGTATTCACAAGAGGTTAGAATGTACACGCTGGGCGCAGCCTGTGGCCTCGTTGCCACGGTCTGCGCCTTGCGCGCTCTGGATACCGCCCAAAACAACAGTGTCTGGCGGTACTGGGCAGGGTATGTTATCGCTGCCACTATTGGATTATACGCGCTCTACTACTTTTCCTTCTTGCTCATCGTTGTCAATCTCTTTTTCCTGATAGCTACCTTGCGTCCAAACTTTCACTTGCGCCGTTTACTGCCATTGCCGGCAGCCAACCTGTTACTGGTGCTGATTTACCTGCCCTGGATACCGGTAGCGTGGAAACAGGCTACCAATCCGCCCGTGCCCGCGTGGCGGTCTCCCCCCACCGGCCGGGCGGTCGCCATCAAAAGCTGGTCTGCGCTCAATTTGGGGCAGTCGGTTGATCCGGCAATTGTGTGGCCGGTGTTACTGTTGTCGTTGGCCTTACTTGGTCTCGGAGTTTATTTCATTTATGCTCAAAATGGCACGCGCACCGCACTTTTTTTATTGGCCTACACCTTTGGGCCACTTCTGCTCATTTACCTACTCTCGTTTGTCACGCCCCTTTACCACGTGCGTTACATCTTCACCTACTCGCCCGCCTTTTATATTGTGCTGGGCGCGGGGCTAACCTGGTTGGCTACGCGAATTCGCCCGTGGGTTGCAGGTGCGATTGCAGGAATTCTGATAGCCGCATCATTCTATTCTCTCTACCAGTTTTATAATAATTCACTATACGAAACTGACGATTATCGGGCCGCAGTCAACTTGATCCAGAAACAGTGGCGTCCCGGTGATGCCCTTTTGACAAATGCAGGCTACACCTACACCGCCTTTATTTATTACGCCAATTTGCCCAACCTTGGTCGCCGGCGGCTGGTACCTTACTCCGGGCCGGAAGACAATCAGCACCCTGTCCTGCTGCAAACCGGCGTTGTCGACGGCAGCCCTCAACTTGGCTGGGGCGACCCGCGCTCTGATTTTTACGCAATGGGTGCCACTGATACCGTTGCCGCCCTGGAGCAACTGGCCCAGGATTACCCCCGGGTGTGGGTACTCCGCGCCTACGATACCGTCACCGACCCTGCCAGACTCACTCGCCACTGGCCCGTCGAGCGCTTTGCACACATCGCCGATCACGCCGTTCTCACACACAACCACACCATCGGCGTGCTGACGGCGCCGGGCGATGAGGCGACCACCGACGCGCTCCTCGGCGCGATGCAGCGCCCCGACTGTGCGCGGTCGATCACCCTGCCCCTGGGATCGCTCATGCCCCTCTTCGATCACGCCCGCGCCCTGGTGTGCAACGAGAGCGGCCCGATGCACCTGGCGGCCATGACCCGCTGCGCCATCGTCGCCCTCTATGGCCCGACGGACCCGGCCCGCTGGTCGCCCATCCGCACCGGCCCGGAGGTCGCCGTCCTGACCGGGGATCCGTGCCCGCCCCAGTGCCGGGGCGGTCGCTGCGTCCCAGGGGGCGCCTGTCTGACATCAATCCCACTCGGATGCGTCTCCCGGGCGCTGGAT
>CAYWSS010000117.1:0-10978 GCA_964460505.1 uncultured Caldilineaceae bacterium
CAAGCCCCCCCCATTCGGGGGGGAGATTAAGTCCCCCCCCCTCCTGGGGGGGGAGTTAGAGGGGGGTAAGTAGTTACCATTTGCGTTTATTTAGTCCCCCACCCATCCTTATGCACATATTCCTCGTCGCTGCGAAGTTTGATGTACGGCGGGTCGTGCGGTTCCAGTAACCGCTGTTTGTTGTAAACGGCATCCCAGCGATTGAACTCGGCCAGGGCAAAATCGTGCTCCAGCACAATGGCTTCGGTGGGGCACGCCTCGGCGCAATAGCCGCAGAAAATGCAGCGCAGCATGTTGATGTCGTACGTTTTGGCGTACCGCTCGCCGGGCGAACGGCGGTCATCGTCCGTGTTCTCTGCCGCTTCCACGTAGATGCAGTTGGTGGGGCAGGCGGCCGCGCACAGGGCACAGCCAATGCAGCGCTCCAGCCCGTTCTCGTACCGTTTGAGTACGTGTCGCCCCCTGAAGCGGGGATACACCTCAACCGGCTCATCCGGGTACTGGTGCGTTACCGGTTTTTTGAACAGATATTTGAATGTAACCCCCATAGCGCGGGCCATCTCTACGGAACCTGTTACGACCTGTTTAACTTCGTTGAGCATACTCTATTCCCTATCTCAATCAATCCACTAGAAGAACAAAACGCCAGCGACCAGCGCGGTTACCGCAGCATTGGCAAGGCTGAGCGGCAACAAAATTTTCCAGTTAAATTTCATCAATTTATCAAAGCGAACCCGAGGCGTACTGGCGCGAACCCAAATCATAGTGAACAGCAAAAAGGCCACTTTTGCCAGCAAATAGAAAGGCCCCAGAATTGGAATTTGCTGTGCAAACGGGCCGCTCCAGCCGCCCAGAAATATCGTGGCCATAATAAAGCTGACCACAATCATATGCACATATTCCGCCCCAAAGAACAGGCCAAACTTCATAGCGCCGTACTCGGTGGCAAAGCCGGCAATCAGCTCATTTTCCGTTTCCGGCAAGTCGAAGGGAGCGCGGCCCGCTTCGGCCAGGCTGCAAATGTAGAAAATGACAAAGGCGACGGGTTGCAGCAGGATGAACCACATAAAGCCACCCAGATACGAAGCCTGGAAATTAACAATATCCGTCAGCCGCATGCTGCCGGTAATCATGATGATGGTCAGCAGGGCCACGCCCATCGGCAGCTCGTAGCTGAGCATTTGGGCGCTGGTGCGCAGGCCGCCCAGCAGCGAATATTTATTGTTGCTGGACCAGCCGCCCAGCACCACGCCGTAGGTCCCCAAACTGCCAATGGCCAGCAGATAGAGCAACCCCACATTCACATCGGCAATCCAGGGGTTGATGGTGATAGTGCTGCCAAAAATATCAAACGGCAGGGTGATGCCCTGGCTGGCGAGGGGCACAATGGCAAAGGCCATGATGGCCGGCACCAGGGCCAGGCCGGGCGCCATCAGGTATACGGCCCGGTCCACATGGCCGGGGATGACCTCTTCTTTAAAGAACATCTTGAACATATCGGCAATAACTTGCAGCGAGCCGAATTTCCCCACCCGATTGGGGCCGTATCGCAGCGTAAAACGGCCCAGCAGCTTGCGCTCAACCACGGTCATAGCGGCAAAACCCAACATCAGGGCTACGGCTGCAATAAAACAGATAATAATTGTAACAACAAGATTAACGATGAACTGTTGATCCACTAGTTCTTCTCCACTTTCACCGTGGCAAAAAGTCCGCCCGGCCCCAGCAGTTTTTCCGCCGGCCTGCCGGCCACATTACGCGGCACCAGAGCCACACCCTCGGTCAGGCTGCGGTTAATGTGTGCCGGCAGCGTCACCGAAGTGCCGTTCTGAGACACGGTCACGCTGTCGCCGGAGGCCGCGTCCAGTTTTTGGGCATCGGGCCGCGAGAGCAGCAGCAGCGCTTTTTGGAGGTGCGCTTGCACCACCCCGGCTTCGGCCAGCAGCCGCCCGCCGTCGTACAGGAAGCGCGGGGCAACCACGGTCAGGCTATCACCCGGCTCACCCACCGGGGCCGGAACAGGTTCAAAAAATCGAAGTGGCAGCCTGGTATCGCTGTCTTCAGCCAGCGTGGGCCACTGCACACCTTCACGCACGCCGGCGGTGTAGCTCATGCCTTCGTAAATGTAATGAGAGGTTTTTCGCGCCAGCGAAATCGGGGCGGTGAGGTTGGCAAAATCCATGTCGGCGTACAAGGGAACCTGCCGGGCAATTTCAGCCATCACCCCGTCTGCCGAGGCGTAACCAATGTCTGCCCCCATCTGGCCCGAAATGGCGCACAGCACCAGCCAGTCGGCCCAGGCATGCCCCGGTGCGGAAACGCCGGGGTCAAAGGCCTGCACCCGGCGTTCCAGGTTGGTAAAGGTGCCGTCTCGCTCGGCGGTGCCCCGCACCGGCAGCACCACGTCTGCCAGTTGCGCGGTGTCGGTCAGGAACAGTTCCTGCACCACTAAAAAGTCCAGTTGCTCCAGCGCCGATTTGCAGGCCTCGCTTTCGGCGGCGGGGTCGGCCCCGGCAATCAACATGGCCTTCAAGCCGTTGCCACCGGTCAGCATTTGCTGCGCGGATAAACCGGGGTCGCCTTCCACCGGCACGTATCCCGGCAGTTGGTCGGGCAGAACGCCCATATCGGCGGCCCCGCGACTGTTGGCGTGCGGCAGCACCGCGATGAGGCCGTTATCGGCCTTACCGGCGTGCCCGGTGACCAGCACCAGCGCTTCGAGCGCGGCTTGCAGGGCCGGGTCGTTGCCGGCTTCGAGACCAAACAGAATAATGCCGTTGCCGGCTGCGGCAAAGGCCTTGGCCGCGCCATTAATTTCGCCGGCGCTGACGCCGCTGATTTTTTCCACATCAGCCGGATTGAATTTCTGCACGGCCTGCTTCAACTCTGCAAAGCCGGCGGTGCGGTTGTCTACAAATTCCTGGGCTGCCAGCCCCTGTTCAATAACCGAAGCGACCAACGCCAGCGCCAGATGCGCGGCCGTGCCATACCGGTACCGCAGGCTGGTTTGGGCCTGAGCATCCAGTTTGGTGCGGCGTCCCCCGGCGTTGATGACGCACGCGCCGCGCTTAACGGATGCGCCGGCCACCCGCAGATACAGAATAGGCGCTTCCTGGTCCAAGTCTGCGCCCATCACCAGAATGGTGGTGCCTTTACCCACGCGGCCCAAATCGGTGCCGCGACCCACGCCCACGGTGTGGGCGGTGCCGTCTTGCAGCGCAGCGCTCAAGCCCACGCGGTGGTCAATGTTGTGAGTGCCAATAACCTCGCGGAAGAATTTCTGAAAAACATAGAGGTCTTCGTTGGACAGCCGCGCCCCGGCAATGCCGCCCAGCGCATTTGCGCCGGCTGCTTCTTTGATGGCCGCGAATTTTTCGGCCACCAGCTTGAGGGCTTCGGCCCAATTGGATTCCACCAGTTCGCCGTTTTTCCGAACCAGGGGCGCGGTCAGCCGGTTGGGGCTGCCGTTAAAGTGGTGGCCAAAACGCCCCTTGTCGCAAAGCCAGACTTCGTTGACAGTTTCGTTTTGGCGGGGCATAATGCGTTTAATCCGGCCGGTGCGGGCGCTCAACACGGTGTTGCAGCCCACGCCGCAGTGATTACAAACGCTGGGCACATTGGTTAATTCCCACGAGCGGGCGCCAAAGCGAAAGTCGCGCGTGGTCAGCGCCCCCACCGGGCAAATATCGGCGGTGTTGCCGGAATAGTGGCTGTCGAACTGCGGCTCGGAGTAGCTGACAATGTGCGCCTGTCGCCCCCGATTTTCTACGGCCAGCACCGGGTCGAAGGCGACCTCTTCCTGAAAACGAACGCAGCGGGTGCAGATGATGCAGCGTTCCATATCCAGCATAATCAAATCGCCCAGCGGATATTTTTTGGGGAAGTGCAGCTTGTCTTCGTAATCAAAGCGGCTGTTGCCCGGCCCGTGGCGGAGGGTGAGGTCTTGCAGGGAACATTCGCCGCCTTTGTCGCACACCGGGCAATCGAGGGGGTGGTTGGTGAGCAAAAATTCCAGAATACCCTTTCGGTCATCCAGCGCCGCCTCGGAATTCACCTTCACTACCATTCCTTCGGAAACCGGGGTGGAGCAGGCGGTCATCGGCTTGGGGAAAAAGCGAATTACCGGATCGCCATTTTCATCCAACTCCACCTCTCTGGTGGCCCGATTGACGGCCGGGACGCCAACCTCTACCAGGCACATGCGGCACATGCCCACCGGGTCCAGTTTGGAGTGGTAACAAAAAACAGGAATTTCGTTATCGATTTTTTTGGCGGCTTCCACAATCAACGTCCCTTTGGGTACGCTGACTTGTACGCCGTCAATGGTTAATGTTACTTGGTCGGTCATATTTTTATCTAATCCAAAATGTTGTGTGGCACTTTCAAAAATTTAGGTTGAACCGGTTCACGTGTTGCATGATACGATGCCATTTAAACAATCTACTAAAAGGACGTGTGTGCCAAATCTTTCTGCGGCCGGAAACTGTCCTCTTCGGCCACAGCGAGCGCTTCGTACTCGTCGCGGTACAGATTCAGGCTGGTACGAACGCCAGGCACCACAAATTCTCCCAACAGGCAGAAGGTGTTGCCTTCCATTTGATGAATGATGGTTTCCAGCAGTTCAACATCTTGTTTGGTGCCGCGCCCGTGGCGCAGTTTGTCAAAAACGTGGGCCAGCCAGTAGGTGCCTTCGCGGCAGGGGCTGCATTTACCGCAGCTTTCGTGCTTAAAGAATTTAATGTTCTTTTCGGCGGCCCAAACAGCGTCAACGGTTTCATCTAATATAATGAAAGAAGCCGAGCCGAGCATGGTACCGGCGGCGGCCATGGCTTCGTAATCCATGGGGGTATCAAGTTTATCCGGGCCGATGATGGCCGACGAGGCGCCGGCGGGCAAAATGCCCTTTACTTCTTTGCCGTCGATAATACCACCGCCGCACTCTTCAATTAAATAGCGGATGGGCGTGCCCAGCGGCAACTCGTAATTGCCCGGTTTGTTGACCCGGCCGCTGAGACTGAAAATTTTGGTGCCGGGGCTTCTTTCGGTGCCAAACCGGCGATACCAGCTTGAACCGTTGACTACAATCGGCGGCACGTTGGTCAGCGTTTCAACATTGTTGATAACCGTCGGTTTGGCGTACAGGCCGGCCACCGCCGGAAAGGGGGGCCGGCTGCGGGGCTGCCCCAAATGCCCTTCCAGGCTGTTGAGCAGGGCGGTTTCTTCGCCGCAGATATACGCTCCGGCCCCCAGATGCAAATGCAGCTCCATCGAAAAGCCGGAGCCCAGAATATTTTCACCCAAAAAGCCTTTTTCGTAAGCTTCGTCAACGGCCTCCTGCAAACGCCCTGAAAAGAGGGCGCGGAATTCGCCGCGCCCGTAGATGTAGGAGGTTTCCGCGCCCACGGCAAAGGCGGTGATGATAATACCTTCAATGAGCTGGTGCGGGTTGAAGGTCATAATTTCGCGGTCTTTAAACGTGCCAGGCTCGCTTTCGTCGGCGTTGACCACAATATATTTTGGAAAAATATCTTTGGGGATAAATCCCCACTTGACGCCTGCCGGGAAGCCCGCCCCCCCCCGGCCGCGCAAACCGGAGGCTTTAACCTTGTTGGTAACGCCGGCGGGTGACATGTTGAGCGCTTTTTTCAGCCCTTCGTAACCGCCGTTTTCCAGATACACATCAATCTGGTGGATATTTTCCACATCGCGGTGTCGAAACAACACGTGCTTGTCTAACAATTTATTCGCCATTCCCAATCCTTATTGCGTATTACGTATTGCGTATTGCGTGTTACGTACTGTAAAGAGAGATTTTGTACGCAGTACGAAATACGCAACACTTGCGCCAAACGCCAGTGCAGGTGTACGAGCAAGCGGGCAAGTTAATTAATTATCATTCCAGTGCATACGTCACTGGCCTGCTGCTTCCGGCTGCTTGACAGCTTCTTCCCGCAGTGCGATGATTACGCTATCAATCTCGTCGTCGGTCAGCTCTTCGTAATATTTCAGGTTAATTTGCGCGCAGGGCGCTTTATCGCAGGCGGCAATGCAGACCACCGCTTCTACGGTAAACAGGCCGTCTGCAGTGGTGCCGCCGCCGGGGGGCAGCTCCATTCTGTCGCAAAAACGTCTGTAAAAATCGTCCGCGCCGCGCAGGGCGCAAGGCAGGTCGGTGCAAACCTGAACCATATATTTTCCGGTTTGCTCTTTGCGGAAGAGGGTGTAAAAGCCGATGATGGAGTGGACGTGGGTCACGGAAATATCCAGCGCTTCGGCCACGGCCCGGATGTCATCGTTGTCCAGCCAATTTTTTTCACGCTGGGCCAGATACAGGGCCGGCAGCACTGCCGACAATTTGCGATCGGCCGGATATTTTTTTAGAATCTCTTCGATTTTCTGCTGCTCTTTTTCAGTCCAGGCCATTACCGGTCTACCTCTCCCAAAACAATATCAATTGAACCAATGACGGTGATTAAATCGGCAATGAAACCGCCGCGGGCCATAGTGTCTGTCGCTTGCAGGTTGACAAATGACGGCCCACGCACCCGCAACCGATGCGGCACGGCAGTGCCGTCGCTGATTAACCCAAAGCCCAGCCAGCCTTTTGGATTTTCGGCCACGCTGTAAACATGTCCCTGTGGCGGGCGATAGCCTTCTGTTACCAGCTTAAAATGGTGAATGAGCGATTCCATGCTGGTGGAGATTTCTTCGCGGGGCGGCAGGGCCACTTTGCGGTCGCCGGTGCGGTAGGGGCCGGGTTTGATTTTTTCAACAATTTGTTCCACGATGCGCATGCTCTGCCGCATTTCGGCTATGCGAATCTCGTAGCGGGCGTAGCTGTCGGCGTCGGTGGAGGTCGGCACTTCAAAATCTACGTCCGCGTAGGCGGCGTAGGGTTGGGCTTTGCGCAAATCAAGGGGGATGCCGGCGGAACGCAGCATCGGGCCGGTAATTCCCAGCGCAATCGCTTTGTCTGCGTGAAGCATGCCAATGCCTTTGAGCCGGCTCAACCAGAGAGGGTTTTTGGTGAACAGCGCCTCAAAGTCAGCCATATATTCCGCAAATTCCTTGAGGAAGGCTCGCACCGAATCGAGAAACGCGCCGGGCAGCGGCCAGCGCAGCCCGCCCACGCTAAAGTAGCTGGTAGTCATCCGGGCGCCGCACACCATTTCGAAAATATCCAGAATACGCTCCCGCATCAGGAAACAGACCTGGCTGATGACGTGGGCGGTGCCGCTGACATCCATGCCGTGGGTGCCCAGCCAGATTAAATGGCTGCCAAGGCGCTGTAGTTCTGCCAGCAGCGTGCGGGCATATTGAACGTGCTCGGGAATATCTACGCCCATCAGTTTTTCGACGGTTTGCACGTAGGCCAGGTTGTTGTACAAGGGCGAGGCGTAATCCATGCGGTCGCAGTAGGGGATAAATTGTTCGTAGCGGATATTCTCGCCGGTTTTCTCAAAGCCGGAGTGCAGGTAGCCCAGTTCCGGGCTGACACGCACCACAATTTCGCCGTCCAGTTCGGTGGCCAGCCGAAGTACGCCGTGGGTGGCCGGATGGTGCGGCCCAAAATTAACCACCATGTGGCCTTCGGTATCCATTTCTGCCGGTAGTTCGGTTTCAAAGGAGGGGCCATACATGAGCGGCTGGCCCAGGTGGGCAAAGCGGGGATTATCGCGGTCGTGTTCAAAATAAACCGGTTCGCCGCCCAGCGGATAATCTTTGCGCAGCGGATGGCCCACCCAGTTGTCGGGCATCATAATGCGGCGCATGTTGGGATGGTTGGCAAACTCAATCCCCATTAAATCGTAGGTTTCACGCTCCAGCCAATCTGCGGTGGGCCACACGTCGGTGACGCTGGGCAACACGGGCAAAGCATCTTTGCCGTTTTCGCCGGAGGGGTCGGGGGCCGTTACCACCACCCGCAGAAATTCATTTTTCGGGATTGAGTAAAGTTGGTAGTTGGCGGCAAAACGGGGCGCGTTTCCCAATTTAGAGCGATCCGCGCCGTACACATCCACCAGCAGGTTAAATAGAGCGGCTTCGTCATCGCGCAAAAAAAAGGCCACATCGTGAAATTGTTTAGCATCAACATACAGGGTCGTGTCGTTTCTAAATTCCGAGTGGCCGGTTACTGCGGAGGGAAACAAAACATTCAGTTTTTTAATCAAATCTGTCATTACGTATTCTTTCAGGGGTTAAGAGTTAGCGGTCAGGATTCAGGAAAAAGCAAACCTGCAATTTCCTGCGGCCCAACGTCTGTTTTTACTCTCTAATTCCCAATTTTTCTTCGGCTTTAATTTTTTCGCGCAGCTTGTCCATAGCGTAGAAGAGGGCTTCCGGGCGAGGAGGGCAGCCGGGGACATATACGTCGACGGGCAAAATTTTATCAACGCCTTGTATAATGGCGTAATTATTAAAAGGCCCCCCCACAGATGCGCAATCGCCCATGGCGATGACCCATTTGGGGTAAGACATCTGGTCGTACACCCGCCTGATGACCGGCACCATTTTGTTGGAGACCCGGCCCGACACAATCAGCAAATCGGCCTGGCGGGGTGATGCCCGAAACACCTCGGAGCCAAAGCGGGCAATATCAAAGCGGGACATCCCGGCGCTAATCTGCTCAATGGCGCAGCAGGCCAGGCCAAATGTCAGCGGCCAGACCGAACCGGCCCGTCCCCAGTTGACCAAATCTTCAAATTTGGCCAGGGCATAGCCCACGCTGCCGCTTTTTTCCTGTGCGGGCATTCCGGCCGCTACTCCCATTCCAGTACCCCTTTCTTCCAGACATACACAAAGCTTTCAATCAACAAAAACAGAAAAATCCCTACCTGTACCAGACCGAACCATTTTAAATCCCAGAACAAAACCGCCCACGGGTAAAGAAACAACACCTCAACATCAAAGAGGATAAAAAGCATGGCAATCATATAATATTGAACCGGCACCCGGCGGCGGGCGTCGCCGTAGTTGAGTTTGCCCGATTCAATAACTTCTGATTTGGCTTTGTTGGGAATACGCGGCCCCAAAAAATGAGGTAGCGCCAAGGCCCCAACAGCCATAAATGCAGCCACAAAAAACAGGATCAAAATTGGTAAATAATCAACAGGCAAGGCAGTACACCTCTATCTTGAAGAATTGGGCAGGGGCAACTTAAGCTCCCCCCGAAAGTTCGTTAAGTTTATCACAAAGGTTTTTTCTTGTCAAAGAGTTTTTGGGCTAAAATCTAATGTAAAAAAGCGAATCAGCGTGGTATAATTGAGTTATGTTTAGTCGTCATTACCGGTTGTTATCCCCCTCCAACCGAACGCGCGTTTTTTTCTTTTTTACCACAATTTTTGCGGCGCTGTTTGCCGCCTGTGGCCCCGCACCGGCCCTGATGAAATTGGGATTAGTGACCCCCGCCACCCCCGACCCGTATGCGCGTTATCGCGCCATTTTGCAGCCACACGCCCAATTCGATATCGAAACCGTTGGCCCACTGCCTGAGTACCACATCACGGCTCAACTAAATGAAGCGCAAACGGCAATCAACGGGGTGATGCAGGTTGTTGCGCCCGGCCCCGGCTCCGAACTGGTGTTTCGACTGTACCCCAATTTGAGGAATTTTAATGGCGCCATCACGGTTAATCGAGCCAAAGTTGACGGCGTTTTGATTGACACTACGCCCCTGGCAAACAACAGCGCCCTCCGCTTGGAAATTCCCCGGACTGAAGATAACTCTCTCCCCGACTCTGCCACCGTTGAGCTGGCCTTTACCACCCAACTGGGAAAGGCTGCTGACACAAACAGTGACTACACCCTGTTTGGCTGGAGCAACTCAATTTTGAGCCTGCCCGGGTTTTTTCCTGCCCTGGCGGTTCAGCAAGGGGGAGCGTGGGTTATCGATGAACCGCCGGAGCACGCCGACGCGCTTTTTAACAAGGTGGCGCTCTACCAGTTGGACATCACCCTGCCCCAAAAAATGGAGGTTGTGGCCGGCGGCGTAACGCTGAACGTCATCGACAACCCGAACGACAGCCGAACCTGGCAAATTACCGGCGGCCCGCTGCGCGATATAACCGTTATCGCCGGGCCGTTTCGGGCCGCCGGCGACACCGCCGCCGGAGCCGTGGTCACTTCTTATTATTTGCCGGAACACGAAGCCGCCGGATTGTCTGCACTGGCCCACGCCACGGCCTCGCTGCGGCTGTACAACGATATTTTTGGCTCCTATCCCTACACCAAACTGGATGTAGTGGAAGCGCCGCTTGCCCACCGGGGCATGGAGTACAGCGGGTTGATTATGATTGGGACAGACCTGTACGAAGAACAGCGTGAACTCCTGACGTTTTTGGTGGCTCACGAAGTAGCTCACCAATGGTGGTATGCCGTGGTGGGTAACAACCCCTACCAGCACCCCTGGCTGGATGAGGGATTAGCCGAATACAGCGCCTTTGATTATTATCGCGGGGTATTTGGCCGGGATTCGGCAGAGCAGTTGCTCGCCGGCCGCTGGCAGATTCCTTTTGCCACGGCTGCCGAAGAAGGCGGGCTTGACGGCACGGTTGACCAACCGGCAGCAACGTTTGATCCTGTCACCTACGAATTACTGGTGTACAGTAAAGCCGCCCTCTTTTTCAATGCCTTGCGTACAGAATTGGGAGACGAGATGTACCACAAGTTTATTCAAACCTACTATGCCGAAAACCGGTATCGAATTACCACCCCCCAAACCCTGCTGGCCACCGCCGAACGTGTCTCCGGCAAAAACCTCAACCCTTTGACCGAAGCGTGGTTGAGGTAATTGCCGGACAAAACAGGTTGCAACATCCTCTGGAATCGGTTATAGTGGTTATTGTAGGTCAGACAGGTTGTCACAAAGGAACGTGACCGAACCTATGCCGACGACAGCTAAGAAAATGAAAATGCCACAAAGCGATTATACTGAGATTAGTTTGAAACCGGAACTTTTTAGAAAGATGAGGTGTCATGC
>CAYWSS010000118.1:0-10968 GCA_964460505.1 uncultured Caldilineaceae bacterium
CCCCCTCCCCAAATGGGGGGGGGGGGGTTGGGGGGGTGAGGGGTATTTACAGAGGAGATATTCCCCGCTCGTAGTCAGCCTCGAAGCGATAGCGGAGTGGCATTAGACGACCGAAGGTCCACCGTGCTGCGTATCTGACCCACGAACATTTTATACGAGGAGAAAAAATGACAAACGCATTAGAAGCAAAATCGTTAAACAAAACTTATAAAATTAACAATACAGAAATCCGGGCTGTTGATAATGTTTCTCTCACCTTAAAAGAAGGCGAATTTATGGCCCTGGTTGGCCCCAGCGGATCGGGAAAAACAACGATGCTGGCACTGTTGGCCGGCTTACTGCGCCCCGATAACGGTGAGGTACGCGTCAACAATCAGGATTTGATCCAGATGAAAGACTCCAGACTGACCGCCTTTCGACGCCAAAATATCGGTTTTACGTTTCAATCCAACAACCTGGTTTCGTACCTGACGGTCCAGGAAAACGTTGAGTTAATGCTGCGCTTAAATGGAAAGTTGAACAAGCAGGGCCGAGCGCGTACGCTGAAATTGTTGGATCGCCTGGGATTGAGCGGGCGATTGAAAAATCTCCCCTCTCAATTATCCGGAGGGCAGCAGCAGCGGGTAGCCATTGCCCGGGCGCTGGTTCACAATCCGGAACTGGTGCTGATGGACGAGCCTACGGCCAGCCTTGACACCGAACGCGCCTATCAGGTAATTGAAACTTTTGCCAAAATGATTCACCAGCAAAAACGGGCCGGGATTATGGTTACGCACGACCTGCGGATGTGTCTCTACGCCGACAGGGTTGTTCAGATGGAAGACGGGCGCATAATCAATTCTATCTCTGACCGGGCCGAAATTGAGGCCTTGACGAACATCAGCAAATATTCTGCCAAAGCAAAGAAAATGAGAGAAATGGAGTCAATGGCCGGCTGACATCCTTTTCAGCAGGTGATACGCTCGTAGTTTTCGGTAACGGCCAGAGATGATAAAATAGCCATTCATCTCTGGTCGTTTTTTTTTAGCAGCGACAATTGAAAAACTGATTTCCGGTTACGAAACTTCAGTTTCGTAACCGGAAATCCAACACACACTAAAGAACTGAGGAGCATTATGCGCACAGAAACACAGGCTATTCACACCGGCCAGCACATCGACCCGGCTACCGGAGCCGTAACTCCGCCCATCCATTTGTCCACCACTTTTGAGCGGCAGGCAGATGGAGAGTATCCCCACGGATATATTTATACCCGAGACAACAACCCTAACCGCAGCGCTCTGGAGGAAAGCATGCTTGCGCTGGAAGGTGGAGCTGACGCCGCCGCGTTTGCTTCCGGCTCGGTGGCTACTATGAGCTTGTTGCAGGCGCTCACGCCCAAAGATCACATCATCGCCCCTGATGACCTCTATTTTGGCATCCGGCTGGTGATTCAGAAGTTTTTTGTGCCATGGGGCTTACAGGTTTCATTTGTGGATACCACGGACCTGGCCGCGGTAAAATCGGCCAGCCAGCCAAACACGCGCCTGATTATGGTGGAAACGCCCTCGAACCCGCTGATTAAAATCACAGACATTCGCGCCGTGGCAGAAATAGCGCACCGGGCCGGAGCCTTGCTGATGGTAGACAATACCATCCCCACCCCAATTTTACAGCGCCCGCTAGACCTGGGAGCCGACCTGGTGGTACACGCTGCCACAAAATATATCAGCGGCCACAGTGATGTATTAAACGGCGTAATGATAACCAGGGCAGAGCACGAATTGTGGCAAAAACTGGTGCAAATTCAAAAGGTGGGTGGGGCGGTGCCCTCGCCGTTTGATTGCTGGCTGGCCCTGCGCGGTATTCAAACCCTACCCTATCGCATCCGGGCACAGGCCGAAAACGCCATGAAAATTGCCCACTTTCTGGACAGCCACCCCGCAATTGAGCAGGTACACTATCCCGGCTTGCAAAGTCACCCCGGCCACCAGATTGCCGCCGGGCAGATGTCGCAGTTTGGCGCGTTGCTCTCCACACAAGTGAAGGGCGGGCAGGATGAGGCGATGGCCGTGGCCGCCGGCGTAAAAACATTTACCCGGGCCACCAGTTTTGGCGGCACCCACAGCCTCATCGAACATCGCGCCTCCATCGAGGCTCCCGGCACAAAAACCCCGGCCAACCTGCTCCGGTTGTCTGTTGGTCTGGAAAATGTGGAAGATTTGATTGAGGATCTGGATCAGGCGCTGGGGGGATGAGAAGTTCTTGAGGGGTGCAGAATCTCTGAGCAACACCAGATAATGTTATGTCTATTCGCAACACCACCCTATCTATGGTATAATTGACCAACAAAATTTTAAGGTGAGGCTGTTAAATGAGTGGCATTGTTGGCGTATTTAAAGACCTCTACATTCGTTTTATGGTATGGCTGGGAGCCGAAGCGCCTTCCGGCTACGAGCATCTTGTCGAAAAAAAGCCCGCCCCCCCCAAACCCCCAGCCCCAAAACCTGTCAAGCCGGAACCTGTTCCGGAACCCGTTGAAGAACCCGAAGTCCCGGCTCCGATAGTTGAGCTTCCGGCAGAAGTGGTCGAGCCGGAAGAGATTCCTGTTGAAGAAGCTGAACCAACGGTTCCAATTGAAGCTGAGCCTGAGGCGGAAGAAGAACCGATTACCCCGGATAAGGAGTGGCTGGAGGCCGGCAAACCCCCCGTTGTGGTTAAAGAGGAACCTGAGGAAGCGCCGGCTCAACTCCCCCTTGAACCCGAAGCGCCCCCACTACCGTTAGAGGCCCCGCCGGCGGAAGCCGTTCCCCTGGCCAAAGAGATGGTATTTCGGTACGAGGTGCAGCGCGGTGACACCTTTAATGCCATTGCCCGGCGGTACGGCCTGACCGTAAAAGAGCTGCTTGAGGCCAACAACATTGATGATCCCAACCGTATCTATCCCGGTCAAAAATTGATTATTCCGGGGTATATGTTGCCCGGCCCCGAGCTGGAAATGGAAGCGGTACCTGCTGCAATTCACGTGCCCGTGCCGGACGTTGGCGATCAATTTGTGTACACAGTTGCCGGCGGCGACACGCTCAACACAATTGCCAAAAGATATGGCATTACCTTGCGGGAATTAATAGAGGCCAACAATCTGAAAGACCCTCAGCTTATTCACGTTGGGCAAAAAATTATCATACCCGGCGTGCTGCCAGAAAAAAAAATAACGGTTGAAACTGACCCAGACTTTCCGCCGGTTGGCCCGCTTGATGCCGTACGGGCGCTGTATGTGAGTTATTTTGCGCTGGGACACCCGCAGACACGCAAACATATCCTCCATTTGCTGGATACCACGGAGTTGAATGCCGTGGTCATTGATGCCAAAAGTGATTTTGGCTGGATCAGCTATCCCACAAAAATCCCTTTGGCGCGTGAAGTTGGCGCCGACCGGCCCGGTGATGAAGACTTTGATGAATTTATGGCTCGGCTAAAGGCAAAAGGGATTTACACCATTGCCCGGCTGGTTACCTTTAAAGACAGCCCGCTCGTAAAAAGTCGACCCGAACTGGCCGTAAAGAATGAGTCGGGGAGAATCTGGCAGGATTCAGAAAAATCGCACTGGAGCGATCCCTTCTTTAAGCCGGTGTGGGTTTACAATATGCAGGTTGCCCGCGAAGCCGCGCAAATGGGGTTTGACGAGATTCAGTTTGATTATTTGCGGTTCCCGTCGGCCGGCCAATTCGGCACGCCCCACTATTCACGGGAAACCAATAAAGATGTTCGGGTTTCTGTGATTACCGGATTTTTAAGTTGGATTCGAGGGCAACTCAAACCGTTTGATGTAAAAATATCGGCGCGGAGTTTGGGGTATTTGTGTTGGCGCAAGGATGATTACGGGATTGGCCACAATTTTGAGCGCATGGCTGAATATCTTGATGTACTGTGCCCCATGTTGTACCCATCAACCTTTGATAAAGGCATTCCCGGTTATAAAGTTGCCGTGGCGCATCCCTATGAGGTTGTTCAGCAGAGCGCGCAGAAAGCAGTTGAGCGCGTTGGCGCATCAGGATGCAAGGTACGCCCCTGGATACAGGATTTCCCGGATTATCGCTTTGACAAGCGCGTTTTTGCAAAGGCGGAAATTCAGGCGCAGATAAAAGGTGGGTTTGACGCCGGCTGTACCGGATTTATGGTGTGGAATCCCAATGCCCAATATACTGAGGCCGCCTACGCGCCGGCCCAAACAAAACCGTAATTCGTCGAATTTAAGTGAGCGAGTTAGACAACAAAAAAACGGGCCAAACGGCCCGCTTTTTTTATTCTTGGTAAATTAACTAGATAGCGGCTTTAGCGGTTTCAACCAGCTTTCCAAAACCGGAAGCATCGTGAATGGCAATGTCGGCTAAAGATTTACGATCCAGTTCAACGCCGGCTTGTTTCAAGCCAAACATAAATTGACTGTAGCTTAACCCATTTTCGCGGCTGGCGGCATTAATACGGGCAATCCACAAGCGGCGGAATTCCCGCTTTCGGACGCGGCGGTCACGATAAGCATATTCCAGAGACTTCATCATAGCTTCATTACCGCGTTTAAATAAGCGGTGTTTGCTGCCACGTTGTCCTTTGGTAAGTTTTAATACTCTTTTATGTCTGCGTTGTGTTACAGGGCCAGTTTTTACTCTCACAATGTACCTCTATTTTCCCTTTTTGGCGTACGGTATCAATTTCTGCACACGTTTTTTGACGCCTTTATTCGTTACTTCCAACATTTCATCAAATTGGTACTTAACACGTTTGCTGGTTCTGCGGCGCAAGTGACTTTTACCAATTTTGGTGCGCATTAATTTCCCGGAACCGGTGTATTTAAATCGTTTTGCAGTTGATTTATGCGTCTTCATCTTTGGCATAATACTCTATTCCTTCACATATTCTAAATTGTTTACCAGGCAGCATTACAATTAGCCCGGGATAAATTCTATTTATTAGGGCCCAATATCATCAGCATAGTCATGCCTTCTTTAGAAGGTCGTTGTTCTATCACCGATACATCTTCCAATTCTCTGGCAATGCGAGCTAAAAGATCCAGAGCCACTTCGGGGTGTGTTACCTCCCGTCCACGGAATCTAAGGCGAACTCTAACTTTTGCGCCGCGTTCCAGAAATGTTCGCGCTCGTTTTAGTTTGTATTGAATATCGTGCTCACCCGTTTTTGGGCGCAACCGAATTTCCTTGATTTCAACCTTGGTTTGCGTTTTGCGAGCGTCACGCTCACGTTTTTGAGCTTCGTACAGGTATTTGCCGTAATCCATCAGCCGGCAAACAGGGGGTTTGGCTGTGGGGGCCACCTCTACTAAATCTGTGTTTTGCTCCTGAGCAATAGCCAAGGCCTCTTTCAGAGGCATTACTCCCAACTGTTGGCGATCAGCACCAATCAACCGAACTTCCGGCGCTCTGATCTCCCGATTTATTCTTCGTTCGTCTTTTCCGCTTATGACGGTCTCTCCCTCTACTCCTCAAAGATTGAGTACTGTTCATTCATGTGGCATACAAAAAGTGGGGGCATAGTATGGGCACCCCCACATATTGGACAATGAAATTTACCATGGGAGTAACTTTTCGTCAAGTTATCACTCATGAATTGTGTGTTCTGCGCGAATCATGCGCCGGGTTCCAGTCTCGCTGCGGATAACCAGAGAGTGAGTTTGAGCATAGTTTCCGCGATACCTGACCCCGTCCAGCAATGGGCCATGGGTTATGCCGGTTGCGGCCAGAAAAATCTCATTGCTGGAGACTATTTCATCACAAGTTAGAATATGGGCGACATCCAAACCTGCTATCTTAACAGCAGCCATTTCCTCTTTGCTTTGTGGCGCTAAACGCCCCAGCATTGCCCCGCCCATTGCTTTTACGGCACACGCCGCAGAGACACCTTCCGGTACGCCGCCAATACCCATCAAAATATCGGCTCCCACATGTGGAGTAGCCGCAATGAGAGCCCCGGCGGTATCCCCATCTGCTCTAAGCAACACACGGGCGCCGGCAGTACGAACTTCTTCGATGAGGTCCTGGTGGCGAAGACGATCTAATACAATCACTTGCAAGTCACGCACTGATTTATTTTTTGTGCGGGCCACCAAGGCCAGGGTCCATGCAACCGGGGCATCCATACATTCCGGCACCAGGTTGGCGGCAGCATCTTTATCAACGATGATTTTATCCATGTAAACCGCTCCCGGGTCGGGTGACCACATGGAGCCTCTGGGGGCAATGGCTACGACTGAAATAGCCCCGGGTTTACCATGAACAACGGATGATGTACCATCGATGGGGTCAATAATTATGTCTACTTTTGGCCCCCTGCCGGTTCCGACTGACTGACCGCTATCCAATGGAGAGCGATGCCCCAAACGTCCCTCTTCGCCAATAACAATGTGCCCGTCAATATTGACAAGTCGGAGGGCATCGCTCATGGTTTCGCAGGCAACCTGGTGTGTTTTTGGTTTGTTGCCCAATCCCAGCCACCGGCCAGCTTTTAGCGCGGTGGCTTCTGTAACCCTTACCAGATCAAGCCCTACATTGCGGAACAATATGTCGCCCATTTATATTTTGTCCTTATTTTTATTGGTCATCAAGCAGTTCCACAGCGGCAAGCAACCCGGCCGCCTCCCAGGCTAACATTCCCCCCCGCATAATCTTTATATTTTTCCACCCCTCGCTTTGCAATAGCGATGCTGCCCGGGTACTGCGCCGCCCGCCACGGCAAATAAAAACAATTTCCTGCTCCTGTGGTAGTACAGACACGTAATCCATTAACCTTGGCAGGGGAAGCAAGAGTGCCTCCGGAATATGCCCGTGTTTAAATTCTCTGGGTTCACGAACATCCAGCACCAAAGGCGGAGGCGCACCATTATTAACCAGCCGCCGGCGCAGCGTTTGAGGCTCAACGGAGGCAATATCTTCAAGCGGGATGTTGGCATACATTGGAAATTCGACGGGATAGGTTTGCCTGGGGAGATTTTGACATTCTTTAAATACACGGGCTTTGCATTCGTAAATGCAAACGGCAGGGTCTAACACCTTTTGAAAAAGGCGGGTAATGGCATTATCTTCAACAAGAAATTGGCTCGGCCCCAGGTGATCATAAAAACCTGTGGATTTCATCATTTCGATAATCGGTTCCCGAACGCGCACAAAATAAAGGTCTCCCCCTCTATCCTGGCACGTTTGCCTGATGGATTCCAGCATGTGGATACCGCTGAAGTCAATCTGATTGACGCTGTGCATTCGCAGTAACAAATATCGTTGTTCCGGGTTCCGGGCCAGGAATTTGAGAATGGTTTCTTCCACGTGGCTGACTGCACCAAAATACATGTCGCCGGAAATCTGAATAATTCCCAGTTGAGGACATACGTCGCATTTTGGACACACGTTTTCAAAATGCTTAAAATCTTTACTGGGAACCACAGCCTGTATTTGCGGCACGCTGGTCTTCATAATGTAAACTGCAAAGGAAAGGAGAATCCCTAACAACACCGCAAACTCAATATGCAGGAGTAAGGTTCCGGCAAAAGTAACCAGCATAATCATGGCATCGCCCCGGGTCCCCTGCCAAATACGGGCAATTTCGGTTTTGTCAATCATTCCGTAGGCGGTTACAATCAACACGCCGGCCAGCGCGGTGCGGGGCAGGTAGGCGGCCATCGGAGCCAGGGTAAACATAGCCACAAGCACAAACGCCCCGGAAAAGATAGCGCTCATAGGGGTTTTTGCCCCAGCCTTAAAGTTGACCGCAGAACGAGAAAACGAGCCTGCACAAGGGTAGCCGGAGAAAACCCCCACGGCAATATTGGCCAACCCCTGACCCACAAATTCCTGATTGCTGTCCAGCCGTTGTCCCGTTTGGGTGGCAATCGAGCGGGATATAGCTGTGGTTTCAACCAGCCCGATGGCCCCAACGGCCAGGGCACCGGTAGATAACCGGGAAATAAATGAAAGGTCAGAAAGGGGGAGTTCGGCCAGGGGAGGCAGGCTAACAGGCAATTGCCCGATAACCTGCACGCCTTTTTCGTCGAGTCCCAACAGATAAACAATCCCGGAAGCCACCACCATGCTCAGGAGTGCAGCGGGAAGTTTGGGGTTGATCTTTTTCAGCAGTACAATCAGAACCATAGTGCCAAACCCCAAAATAGCGGTTGGAAGGTGGGCATTGAGCAAATTAATCGCCACACCTTCTAATGTTTCCAACAAATTGTGGCTGGAAAATGAAAGCCCCAACAGGTAGCGCAACTGGTTAACCGCAATTAGCACGCCCGCCCCACTGGAAAAGCCCACCACCACCGAATGAGACACAAAATTTACCAGCAACCCCAAACGAGCCAGCCCCATTACCAATTGAAAAATACCGACCATAAGTGCCAGCACCCCGGCTGCAACAATAAATTCCGGAGTGCCGGGGGTTGCAACTACCAGCAGGGTAGAAAGCACCAATAGCGAAATGGCATTGGTTGGACCGGTATGAATCTGGTTAGAAGAGCCCCACAAGGCTCCCACAACGGCTCCAATAATGGCCGCGTACAGCCCCATCTCGGGCGGCAATTCTGCAATCAGGGCAAAAGCAATGGCTTGGGGCAGCAAAATAACGGCCACTGTAATCCCCGCAACCAGGTCGGGGCGAAGACTGCGGCGATCATAAGTACGGATAAATCGAGACGGTCTTGAAAGGTAGAACGGGATGTGTTTAAAATTATTAAACACGGACTTATTTAATTGTAGAGATTTGGGAATTGTTTTTACGGTATCCAAGCGCCCCCCCTCTTAGCTATATTGTACCATCCTTGCTTAATATCATCAATAAATTTCAGGTCACTGTTCGGGGTTGCGTAACTGAATTGAAGCGGTAAAATAGGGGAAGGAGAAATCATGATTCAACCCAGAACACCACTCATTGGCATCACAACCAACGGACGTTGGGAACGCTATTATAAACTTCGGGAGGAGTATGTGGACGCCGTTCGCAGAGCGGGCGGTATTCCGGTAATGCTGCCCCCCGGCAAATTTCAACTGGACGACCTTCTGGCCCGGCTGGATGGCATTATTTTTTCCGGCGGGGTTGATATTGACCCCCAATTTTACCAGGGGGCGCATCACGACACCCTGGACAGATTTGAGCCGGATCGGGACGATATGGAAATAGAATTAAGCGGAAAGCTTCTGGACTTGCAGCACCCGGTCTTGTTCATCTGTCGTGGCATGCAGGTCTGTAACGTAGCGGGCGGGGGATCGCTCATTGAGCACCTGCCGGACAAAGTTGGGGAAACCGTGCTCCACCGGATCTCCCCTTGCAACCCAACTCCGCACGGCGTAACGGTTCAGGCGGGCTGCCGGCTGGCCGAGATTCTGGGGCAAACAGAATTTACGGCGGCATCCTGGCACCATCAAGCCGCCCAAAAGATTGCGCCCGGCTTTCGGGTTGTGGCGCAGGCCCCGGATGGAACAATTGAGGCGATAGAACACCCCCAAAAACCCTGGCTTGTGGCCGTTCAATGGCATCCGGAACTGACCGCTACCGATGATCCTGTTCAACAGCGTCTGTTTGATTGGCTGGTTGAAACCGCCGCTAAATTCAAAAACAAAAGAAAATAAACAGGTACGTTTCAAATGAGTCGAAAAGCGCCGCCGGCCGGGGGGCCTCGCGAAGCAGGTAGCTCCCCCCAACATCTTCCCCCTCTGACTCATACAAAAGACATTATACCGACTAAATTTATGTCAATCAGAAAGACCAAGATTTCCGGAATTAACGGATTTTTATCCTATCATTCAGACTATCCTGCTCTAAACGGTGGTAAAAAACGCCCGTCAACTAAATCAATATAATGTGTAAAACACACCCAAACATAGCGCGGCAAGCCGCAAATTAACAATGAATAATTAACAAATGATTTTCGCCGCAAGCGCAACGCAAATGTTGCAGGGTAATAACTATATAGTGGAGGTTTTTATGCGACTGAAAGAAAAAGTAGTGTTGATTACCGGTGCAGGCAGCGGCATTGGCCGCCAAACCGCCCTGCTCTTTGCCGCTGAAGGCGCGAGCGTGGTGGTGACTGACATTAACGCTGAGGCCGGGCAGGAAAGCGTAAATATGATTGCCGCGCAGGGCGGGCAGACCATATACGTTCACGCCGATGTGTCCAAAGCCGCCGATTGCAAAAAAATGGTGCGGACGGCGGAAGAAACTTATGGCAAGCTGAATGTACTGTTTAACAACGCAGGCATCATGCACAGCGCCGATGACAATGCCCTGACCACCGACGAAGATGTGTGGGATTTAACCATGGACATCAATCTGAAAGGCGTATTTTTGGGGTGCAAATATGGTATCCCGGCCTTGCGCCGCGCCGGCGGGGGATCGATTATCAACACAGCCTCTTTTGTGGCTCTGGTGGGCGCGGCCACACCACAAATTGCTTACACAGCCAGCAAAGGCGGCGTGCTTTCGATGACCAAAGAATTAGCCGTAGTTCACGCCAGGGAAAATATTCGGGTGAACGCGTTGTGCCCCGGCCCGCTGCGCACCGAGCTGCTAATGAAATTTTTAAACACCGAGGAAAAACGACAGCGTCGACTGGTACATATTCCTATTGGCCGTTTTGGCGAGGCAAAAGAAATTGCCAACGCCGCCCTCTTCCTGGCCTCCGACGAGTCCTCATACGTTACCGGAGCCACCTTCACCGTAGATGGTGGAATCACATCAGCTTACGTCACACCGGCGTAAAAGATTCAACCTGTGCAGTTAGCAGGTTGCAGGTTGGGTTTCACTCAGCGCAATATCGTTAGACTTGGGAGCGAAACCCAACCTACCATAATCTAATTGCACGTACAAGTTCTGTAAACCCGCCAGAATCGCGCTGTGGGCGGGCGCCTCCCCCCCCCCCCTTTCTGGTGTCCGGGTGGGGACACGCCCCGCCGCCCGGGTCTTCACAGAGATACAGATCTCAATCCCCCC
>CAYWSS010000119.1:0-10914 GCA_964460505.1 uncultured Caldilineaceae bacterium
TGCCCTCATTGAGCATGGCCAGATAGGCCAGGGTGATCTCGGGCCTGCCGCCGGGGGAGCCCATAGACCCCGTGGCAGCGGCCGACTTTATGAACGCTGCCGCTCTGGATGAAGCCGCCGATGTTGTGGCGCAAGCCGAAGCAATTGCAGCCGAAGCCATGGCTGCTTTTGATGAAGATGACGACCAGGGTACCATTGCGGAACCGGAACAAGCGTAATTTGCTTGAGATTTGAAAATTATTACCTATGAAAGAAGCCGCGGTTACTCAACAGCGGCTTCTTTTTTTGCCAATTTGAGAATCTCATAAACAAGAGACTCTTGTCCGGCATTAGCAAAACAAAATTCCGGGATTAATTGTCCAGCGCCTGGCGGGTCCGGGTGGCCAGGGTGTGAGCCGTGAAGGGTTTCTGTAGCAAAAAATCGTCTGGCTCCAGGGCCGAGTCTTCACCCGATGCGCCGGCCGCGTATCCGGACATGTAGAGCGTTTTTAAGTTCGGCCGGATTTTGGACAGGCGCGCAGCCAACACCTTGCCTCCCATTACAGGCATTACAACGTCGGTCAGCAGCAGGTCGATTGAACCGGGGTGCTGTTTAAACTTTTTAATTGCATCCCATCCGTTGGCGGCTTCCACCACCGTGTACCCCTGCCCCAACAGAATTTGCCTGATTAATGCCCGCACCGAGATGTCATCCTCAACCAGCAGGATTGTTTCCGCGCCGGAGGGCAAACGCACATCTTTATCTGATACTGCATGGGCACTTTTGCTATCCTGAATACGGGGCAGGAATATTTTAAAAGTGGTGCCAATACCTTCTTCGCTGTACACGCCAATGGCCCCCCCCTGCTGTTTGACAATGCCAAAAACGGTAGCCAGCCCCAAACCGGTTCCCTGGCCCACATTCTTGGTGGTAAAGAATGGTTCAAAGATTCTGGATTGGGTCTCGGTGTTCATGCCGTGGCCGGTATCGGTTACTGTCAACAGAATATAGTGACCGGGTTGCACATCAACATTAAAAGAGACGTAATTTTCATCCACCTGAATATTGCTGGTTTCAATAGCAATGCGCCCGCCATCAGGCATTGCGTCTCGAGCATTTACTATCAAATTAAGGATAATTTGCTCTATCTGCGAAGTATCAGCTTTGATCTGGCCCAGGTTTGGGGCAAAACCGGGGCTAACCGGGGATCCTCCCGGTAATCTTCTGCGGCTACCGGCGTTTTATTTTCCAGCAAAAATTTTGCCAGTGGATTATCTTTTAATGGAATGGGAATTTTTGAAGCCGGGCGCATGCCGCCGGCCAGATAACCGGCAACAATTGTTGCCTCGGTTTTTTTTTCATTTACTATAAAGGCCGCGGCAAAGGGCACTTCAAACGTTAGCCCCAACTCGCGGCAGACGACTTCCAATACTTTTTCCCGCTCACGGCTGGCTGCAGAAGTGGTGATGACCCGGTTCAACAAGGTCAGGTCACGATTTCTGTAGCGCAGTTCTACGGTGCGCTCCTGCACCCGCTGTTCCAACTCGTCGTGCGCTTTTTGCAGGGCGGCTTCGGCTTGCCGGCGTTCGGTAATTTCCTGGCGCAGCCGGTCATTTTTCAATTGGAGTTCTGCTTGCAGTTTATGTATTTTTAGTTGGGTCTGGATGCGGGCCAACACTTCTTGCGCCTTAAATGGTTTGGTAATGTAATCAACACCGCCCGCTTCAAACGCTTTCACTTTATCGGATACGTCATCCATGGCGCTTACAAAAATAACGGGAATCTCCCTGGTTTCCGGCCGGTTTTTTAAGCGCGCGCACACCTCAAAACCATCCATCTGCGGCATGTTGATATCCAGCAAGATCAGGTCGGGCGGATAATTTTGGGCCACCTGCAAGGCCCTTTTTGGGTTGGGGATGCCACGCGCCAGGTAATTATGGTGATCCAGAATATCGGACAGGAGACGAATATTGGCCGGATTGTCATCTACAATCAGAATATCGCCGTTTGAGGTGTTGGCTTCGGGGTCGATCATTGTTTTTTCCTCTTGGTTAATTTGTGGCGGATTATGGACTGAGAGGCGAGAGTATCTGCGCCCAGTAAATATCAGGGTAATCGTTCACTCTCCCCGGTAGCATAGCCCCTTGTAGGCGGGCACAAGGCCCGATGCTACACCGTGATGGGGAAGGGGGCTGAACGGTTGGTTACATATCAGGGTAATTCGGCTTCGGTTAACTCTATCAATTTTTCAAAATCAAATTCTTTGAGTAGAATCCCCAGCCTTTGGGCCAGCGTTGGATGCTCTGCCTGAATTTGGATAATAATTCTTCTTGTCCCCTGAATCTCTCCCCGGCAAACAACATGATGTAACCCGGCAATGGTTTTAGCCGGCAATATGCTTAAATTGATGGGGGCGAGTGGGGGGGGCGCTTCCCGGCTTTCGGAAAAGCCTCCTGTTTCGGAGGGTGGGCCGTACAGGTAGCGCGCGCCCAGGTGTTGAGATATTTTGCCGAATATTTCGGCGGTTTTGAAGGGTTTGCGGATAAAATCATCGCACCCGGATGACAATATCATTTGTCGATCTGTTTCAAATACGCCGGCCGTTACGGCAATAACGGTTGTGGTTTGCCCTGTGGCGTTGGATTTAATTTGGCGGGTGGCTTCGTAGCCATCCATTACCGGCATACGAATGTCCATCAGAATTAGGTGAGGCGCCCAGGACTCAAATACCTCGACGCCTTGCCGCCCGTTTTCTGCTTCTTTGGTGACAAACCCAACGTCACCCAGCAGGCTACACAACAAATCCCGGTTAATACCATTATCATCCACCACCAGAATGCGATACTCCGGCTGGTTAGCTTCCAGACCAATCACCTGCCGGGTGGCCCGACCGGCTTGAACCGGGGTTGATTCTCCTTTTTCAACCGGAATTTTGACCGTAAATGTTGCGCCCCGGCCTGCCTTGCTGTGGACCGAGATTGATCCGCCCATTAATTGCACAAAATGCCGGCTAATAGCCAGCCCCAGCCCGCTGCCCTCTGCCGAGGTTAAGCCGGCCTGGGTTTGCGTAAACGGCTTAAACAACCTTTCTGTCTCTTCCGGCGCAATGCCGGGGCCGGTGTCGGACACCTCAAAAGTCAGAAGGATAAATGATGAAGGATGAGTGAATTCTTTATTCATCATTCTACATTCATCCTTCTGCATTACATGCAGCGTCACCTCGCCCGTTTCTGTAAATTTAATGGCGTTGCCCAACAGGTTGATGAGAATTTGACGCAGTTTGCGTTCATCAGATTTGATAAATTGAGGGACCTCGTCTTGGCGCTTAAAGGAGAGGGCCAACTCTTTTTTGTCGGCCCGAACCCGAAGCATTATTTCAAGATCCGACAAGAGATGGAGCAGATCAAAATCTTCTGCTGTTACCGAATCCTGCCCGGTCTCAATTTTGGAGATTTCCAGAATATCGTTAATCAGTTCCAGCAGGTGTTCGCCACTTTGCCCAATAATATTGAGGCGCTCCTTTTCCTTTTCCGGCAAATTTGGATTGCGTTTGATGATTTGGGCAAAACCAAGCACCGCGTTGAGCGGGGTGCGCAGTTCGTGGCTCATATTGGTCAGAAAGGTGCTTTTGGCCCGGTTCGCAGCCTCGGCGGCTGCTGTGGCCTGTTCGGCCAGTTGGCGCTGGCGCTGCTCCTGCTCGAATAGCCGGGCATTTTCGATGACTCCTGCTATCTGGTTGGCAATTGTCTCTGCCAGTTCAGCATTTTTTAAGGAGAAGACACGCCCCGGTTGATCGGTTTTCAGGGAGATCAGGCCAAGGATATCGCGCCGGGTACGCAGCGGAACGCGCATCAGGCAAGTAATATTCCACGGGGCTAATTGAGTGCGCAACTGTTGGGCCACCGGATTTTTATCCGTAAGCGGAAGAATTAACGCTTTGCCGGATTCAATAACCTGGCGGTCGAAGTCAGTTGCCGGGCTGCTTTGTCCCACAAACAACGGTCTATTGGCTATTGACGACCTGTGAACCACCGGAGTGTATTCCTGTTTTTCCTCATCAACAAACGAAATCACCACATCAGACAGGTGGAGCAGCTCAATTAGATTTTTTGCTACAATTTCCAAAACCGTTTGCAGTTCTGTGGTGCGGGACACCTGTCTGGCAATCTGGTTGAGGCTGCTCAATTCATTGGCCCGCTGCTGCGTTTGCTCAAACAACTGCTGGTTTTCCACCGCAGCGGCCAGTTGCCCCAGCGTGGATAAGTAGGGTTTAATTTCCTGATCAGAGAATTGGTAGGGTTCTTCTCCCTGAAGCACCAAAATGCCCAACTGGCGGCCGCCGTGCCACAACGGCAAAACCGCCAGCGCCTTGATGTTTAATTGTTGGGTAATGGCTTTTGTGCCTGGGTCTGTCCGTTTATCGGTTTGGACATTTTTAAAGAAAACAGGGTGGGGGCTGACAAAGAGGTTCATTATTTCAATTACAGTTTGTTGGTACCGGGTTCCAATTGGGGAGGGTGGGGGTCCCTGGCCGCTGTGCCAATTGGCTACTAACTCCATTGCTTCTACATTATTGTTTTTGTCATGCTCAAATACCAGCAAAATTGCCCGGTTGATGGCGGGAATGTTTAGATTCTCCATCACGGCGGCTACCAGATCGCCCAGCTTAGTTGCCACAACCATTTGTCGGTTGATGCGGTACAGGGTCTCTGTTTCAGCCAAAACTGTTTCCAGGCGCTGGGTTCGGTCCGCAACTTGTTGTTCCAGCGTATCGACCATGTGGCGCAGTTGCCCTGCCATTTGATTAACCGCCATAGCCAGCGTTTTCAGCTCATCTTCCATTTCGTCCGGGTTAACTCTGGTATCAAAATTACCACTGCCTATTTGTCTGGCGGCCCCGGTTAACTGCCGCACCGGCCTGCCAACCACAATCCAAATTATGCCTCCGCCAACAACAGAGATGATGAATAAACTGACGGCCAACTGGAGCAGAGAAGATCTTTCTGTCTGTGACATTGGTTCGGAAATTGTCTCCGCCTCTGCTACAGACAGAATGACAAGATTTTTTTCCGGCAAAGCAGAATAGCCTATTATGCGTCCTGTTTCGTCGTCAACAACTGCCCCGCTCTTATCCGTTAAAAACTGTTCGACAATGTTGGTGGAAAAATCATCAAAAACAGAGCTGCCAACCTTGCTTTGGTGGGGGTGAGCGATATACGCCCCGTTTTTGTCAATGACAAAAGAGGCGCTGTTTTTACCGTTGCCGGCGGCCAGCGCCGTTTGGACTGCTTTGTTGTCATCAAGCATTGCTACCTGAGCGGCCAAAAATCTGGCCTGGTTTTGCTGAGTTTGAACGGCGTAGGATATAAATTGGTCCGCTACGTTACGGTGAACAAAAATAGCCATTACTGCCAGGGGCAAAGACGACAGCAACAGAAACCAGATGGTCAATCTTAAGGCCAGTGAATTTTTCAAACTTTGCATCTTGTTTCCTTGTTACCACAGCGGGCGGTGGTATCGCGCCGGCAGTACAGCCATTGCTACGCTGGTGATAACGGCGGTCAGCGCTACTTCTGCCCAGGAGCCTTTTACCAAAAAGAGGCACGCTTGCCAAAACGAGGCCGATTTGCCAAAAAAGTTTGCAAACAATGCGGGGTAAAAGAAGATCAGACTGAAGGAAAAAACCGGTATCAGGAAAATGTAGTAGTAGGCCACCACCAGGCCAATCCAGCCCAAAAGAAAGAGCGGCATTTGCAGGCGGTCATACACCAATTTTTTGTAAGCAATTCCCATCCATAACCCCGCCGCAGCATGCGTCAGGATAGAAGAAACAAGCACGCCGCCGCCCGCATTGATGTTTCCCAGCCCGGCCATGATGCCAATCATTAACCCGCCGATTGGCCCGGTTAGCCCCCCGCCAATGGTTACAAACAGTTCTCGCGGGTCTGTGGAAATATTGGTTCCCACAATGGGAATTTCCAATCCGGCCCATTTAACCAGGAAAGTCGCCGCGCCAAAGGCCAGCGCAACCCAAAGCGCCTTTTTTGACAGTATTGATTCCTTCTCTTTTTTTTCAGACATAAATATTTTCCCTTGAAAACAGGCCCTGACCCCCACAACCCCTCTCCCACTGGGAGAGGGGAGTCGCGCCAGCGACGGGGTGAGGGTAAAGATTTTCATTGTCGTTGTTGTCTTGCCTGAGACTGTTCAACTATAAAATGTAATTCCAGGTAACCTCCTTATCGGTCAAGGTTATTAATGTTTCAAAATCAAAATTTTGCAATAAAATGTCCAAACTCCGGGCCAATGGAGGGTGGGCTGCCCGTATCTGCTCGATTATCCTTTGGGTTCTCTTAATCTCGCCCCGGCGAACAGCATAGTGAAGTTCCTCCAGTTGCTCAGGCGGGAGTACCACCAAGTTAGCCGCGTTCAGCGCTTCACCCTGCGACGTATCGAAATTTCCCTCTGTTTCATCCGGCGCGGCATAAATATAACGTGCCCCCAAACGGCGGGCAATCTTATCAAGAAGCGCTGCCTGTTTAAACGGTTTGCGCACAAAATCATCGCACCCGGCCGATAAGACTGTAGCCCGTTCTTCTTCAAAGGCGCCGGCGGTTACGGCAATAATGGCTGTGGTTTGGCCACGGGGGCTGGTTTTGATGCGGCGGGAGGCTTCGTAACCGTCCATCACCGGCATACGCATATCCATCAGGATCAGGTGCGGAGACCAGCCTTTAAAAAGTTCAACGGCTTGCAAACTTGCAAACCGTTCACCGCTTCTTTGGTGGTAAAGCCTGCCTTCTAATAGATCAACCAGCAAGGCCCGGTTGAGGCTGTTATCGTCCGTCACCAAAATGCGGTATTGGGGCTGGTTGGGTTCCAGGCCAATAACCTGGGGAGTGGAGGCAATGTTTGGCTCAGCGGATGTGATTTTACCCCGTTCCACCGGAATTTCAACGGTAAAGGTCGCGCCCATCCCCACCGTACTGCTCAGGTTGATGGAACCGCCCAGCACCTGCGCAAACTGGCGGCTGATTGCCGGCCCCAGGCCGGTACTTTCTTCTGTTTCCAGGCGTGAGAATGACGGGTCCGGGGCGCGAACGGAATCAACGCTGCTCTGAGCCTTGGTGGAACTCAAGGCCAGAGGGGAGAGCAAAAATAATGGTATCAACAAAATGGCAATGCGCTTTGTTTGAATGTGCATCAGGTATCCTCAACAATCAGGATGTCGCCGGGTAGATTAATTTCAGTTGTTTGTTTCATCTTCAGACAATCCGCAATTTATTTTGCATGCTATGATTCTGTGTTCCAAAGGATATTTTCATTTCAGAAAGGCACAAGTTATTTATAAGAGTTTTCCATTGACATAATATAGAGTTAATTCGATCAATTTTTGAGATTTTTTGCTAAATTTAATATTTTTCGCCGGCAAAATTCTATCATTCCGGCAATTCTGTTCTAAACCGGGCTGCAATAAGAACAGAATTAGCAGAATGACAGAATTAAATATATTTTGCTCATTGCCTTAGTTGGCACAAAAAGCTGAATTTTTGACTTTTAACTCCAAACTTTATGTCAATAAAAATACCTATTATTTAATTCTCGTTCTTTAATTGTATCACAAATAAGGAGTTCGCTCTACGAAGAAAAACATCTGGAAAAACAGATGTTTCCCTATCAATAAAATCGGCACATATCCCCCAAACTTTATCAATTTCAGAAAATCAGTAAAATACTCCAAACCATCTCTACCCGGCAGGTTAACAGAGACATTGGGCGGATAGAGTTGACGATTTGAGTGTTTGCAAAAGATTTTATATTATCGAAAGGAATTTTTAATGACCAGCAAAACTGATTTTTCAAAAGAGGAGTGGTTTTTGTTACACAGCACCCCCGCGATGGTGGGGATGGTGGTGCTGGGCGCAGATTACAGCGGCATTTTGGGTACTACCAAAGAGATGATGGCCGTTAGTAAGGGGATGGTGGCCGGCGCCACGCAATATCCCTATAATCCGTTGATCCAGGCGCTGCTTAGAGAGAAAGAGGGGCCGGAAGGGGAGCGGGTTAAGGATTCTTACAAAGACCTTAAAAAGGAAGTCAAGCAGCGCGGCAGCATTGAGCAATTGACCGCCGATGTTCTGGAGAGCTGCGGCAAAGTGGCCGGAATTCTTGAGGAAAAAGCAACTGCCGGGGAAGCCGGCGAATATAAAGCGTGGGTTATGCTGGTAGCCGACAAGGTGGCCAATGCCTCCAAAGAGCGCAGCTCCAAGGGTACCGAGCGGGGCAAGGTTAGCGTCATTGAAGAGGCGCTGATTAAAAAAATTGCTGATGCCCTGGGGGTTGAGAGTTCTGCTAAAGAAGCCGGTGAGTAATGTAACAACTGTTACTGCCCCGCCGGCCTATCATCTTCTGGTTAAACCGACCGGGGCCGTATGCAACCTCAATTGTGAATATTGCTTCTTCCTGTCCAAGGAGATGCTCTACCCCGGCAGCCGCTTTAGAATGGCGGATGAGATGCTGGCAACGTACCTTCGCCAACTGCTGGAATCTCATCAGGTGCCGGAGGTAACGGTGGCCTGGCAGGGTGGCGAACCAACCCTGATGGGGCTGGACTTCTTTCGCCGCTCGGTTGAACTGGCGCAGCAATACAAAAAAGCCGGCCAAACCGTTCAATATTCAATGCAGACCAATGGGGTGCTGCTTGATGACGACTGGGGCCGGTTCTTTAAAGAAAATAATTTTTTGATTGGGTTGAGTGTGGACGGCCCGCAGGAAATGCACGATACCTACCGGGTTGACAAAGGCGGCAGCGGCACTTTTAAGCGAGTGATGCGCGGCCTCAGTTACCTGCAAAAGCATCAGGTTGAGCACAACATCCTGACCACGGTTCACGCGGCCAATGCCAACCATCCGCTGGAGGTGTATCACTTTTTGCGCAACGAAGTGGGCGCGCAGTTTATCCAGTTTATCCCCATCATTGAGCGGGCCAGCGAAGAGCTGTTACCGCTGGCAAACGCCGGCTGGGGCGATACCCAAACCGGCGACCGCCCCTTGTACGTACAGGCTGGGCAACAGGTCACCAAACGTTCCGTAACCGGAGCGCAGTACGGCAAATTTTTGATCGGCATTTTTGATGAGTGGGTGCGGCGGGATGTAGGCCAGGTTTATGTACAGCTTTTTGATGTCAGTTTGGGGGCTTGGCTTGGCCGGCCCGGTGCGGTCTGCGTATTTGCGCCAACCTGCGGCCAGGCCCTGGCCCTGGAACATACCGGCGATCTGTACGCCTGCGATCATTACGTGGAGCCGGATTACCTGCTGGGCAACATCAACGACACGCCGATGATAGAATTGATTGCTTCGGAAAAGCAGCGTAAGTTTGGGCAGGATAAGCTGGACACGCTGCCCCAATATTGCCTGGATTGCGAGGTGCGCTTTGCTTGCCACGGCGGCTGCCCCAAAAACCGCTTCATCGAAACTCCTGATGGGGAACCGGGTTTAAACTATCTGTGCGCCGGCTACCGGACCTTTTTTAACCATATCCACCGGCCCATGCAAATTATGGCCGATCTGCTGCGGCGTCAACGAGCGCCGGCAGAAATTATGCAGATTTTGGCGGTGGAAGAAAAACAGCAGCAAGCCATGTTTGCTCAAACCAACCGAAATGCCCCCTGTCCCTGTGGCAGCGGAAAAAAATTTAAGCAGTGTCACGGCAAACGGTAACATCGCGGGTTAGTAATAATTTTCAGTTTCAGCCCGCTCCGGAAAGGGAGATGTCTTATGCCACAACCGACCATTCTCAGTATCGGAACCGCCGTTCCCGAGCATCGATTTGAACAGATGGATATCTATCATGGCCTGGCCAATGCCATAAATAATCGTCGCGCCCCGGCTATTTTTGAGATAACCGAGGTGGAGTCCCGGCATCTTGTTCACGAAAGCCTCGACTGGTATGCCCAAAACCCCGGTAACGGCGCCCGTATGAAATCTTACATGACTCACGCGGTTCCATTGGGAATCAGGGCGGTGCAGCAGGCGTTAGATAATGCAGGGCTATCGCCACAAGATATTGATTCATTTATTGTAACGTCCTGCACCGGGGTAGATACACCCGGCCCGGATGTAAAAATTGCCGAAGCGTTAGACATGTCTCCCTATCTGCGCCGGTTGACCATTGTGGGTATGGGCTGTCAGGCGTTGGTGCCCAGTTTGCATCAGGCCGGGTACGCTGTTCAACTCAACCCCCAATTCAGGGTGCTGGTTTTGACGTTGGAATTATGCACGCTGCATATTCAACATTCGCGCCGGGTAAAAAATATCATCGGCACCGCCCTGTTTGCCGATGGCGCTTCGGCGGCGGTCATCAGCAACGGACACAGCCCCGGCCCAAAGCTGCTCGATACCCTCAGCTTCAGCGATTATCAGACGCAGGAAGAAATATCGTTTCACCCCGGCGATACCGGTTACCAAATTTATCTGTCGGGGCGCATCCCTGATTTAATCGGCCAGAAATTGCCGTCACTGGTAGATCGGGTGCTTGTGGCCAATCAATTGCAACTGAGCCAGATTAAACATTGGGCGGTTCATCCCGGCGGGATGAAGATTCTGGACAGCGTGGAAGAGACGCTGGATCTGGATAGCAGCCAGTTGCAGCAATCCCGTTCGATTTTGCGGGAGTTTGGCAATATGTCGTCTGCTACCCTGCTGTTTGTGTTGCAGCGCATCATAAAAGAAAAAAAACCATCTGCCGGCGATTACGGCCTGTTGGTAGGATTTGGCCCCGGCTTAAGTATTGAAGTGGGCCTGGTTCAGTGGTAGTGACAATTATTGAAAAGAACAAACATGGCAAATAGTTGTTTTTGTGGGCATTTGTGGTAGAATGTTTTAGCTTGAGCCGATTATTATGGGATAATTAATTTTGTAATATGCAGGAGATT
>CAYWSS010000120.1:0-10889 GCA_964460505.1 uncultured Caldilineaceae bacterium
CAATTCGTGGCAAATTCTTTACTTTGATCCTGCGAAATCCTGTAGAGCCAAAATTGTCGCTGTAAAAGCTAACATACAAAAAAAGCGATGAATGTGCGGAAATCACCCGGAAGTGTAATAATCAACCTGTTCGCCGCAGTTGCGTTTGGCCTCTTGTTAACCATTGCTTTGATTACCGGTCTGGGGTTGACGGTCAACTTGGTTCAGGCAAAAACCGTTGAAGACGGCGGATGGAAACCTAAGACCCGGCCAAATCAAATTGGTATTGCCGGTTGCCCCACCATACCTTCTATCAGCTTTTTGCCCGCAAACCCGAACCCGGCAGAGCAGGTTGAGTTTACGGGAGCCATTTCATCACCCGACGGCACAGGACAAATCACCTACACTTGGAATTTTGGGGATGGATCCAACCCCAAACCAGGCTGGCCATCTACCCATCACACTTACCTGCTAAATAATATTTACACCGTAACCATGACCGCCACCGGAGATTCATGCGTTAGTCCCGAGGTAGCAACCACAACAATTACCATAGGTTTTGGGCCACCCGCCGCAACTTACTATTTTCCAATAATCTATGGTGGAAGCATATTTAATGTAGAAATCCCCGATAATCAGCCATCACCGGATGCTGCCGGCAGGTTGGTTACTCCAAAACCGGTAAATAGACAGAAACAAAACAGGGGAAGCTTTTAGCCAGTCTGCCTGTTCACTTCAATAAATGGGGGTATGCGGTATGGACCGCGTAAAAATTATAGAACCAAACGGGGTTGAACGTACCAGACCGTTAACCGTAAATGGGTTAACTATTGGGCGCGGCCACGACAGCGATATTATGTTGGGATACGACAATGTTTCCCGGTACCACGCCAAAATCAGCCTGGGAGAACAAGGGTTTTTGGTTACAGATTTGGGCAGTTCCAATGGAACGTTTTTGGGTGACTTTAAACTGGATGCTAACACGCCAACCGTTTGGGAACCCAATTTGCCGTTAAGAATTGGCAATGTTTCAATTTACCTGCAACTATCTCAACGGTCTACCGCAGCACTGCCCATGGGAGGCCGGGAGACAACTTCTTCAGAAACGGTCTATTGGTTGCCGGAGGAGCTGCCCCGGCAAAACGGCAAACGAACAATGCTCTGGATTTTACTGCTTTTGGCTGCTGTCGCCTGCTGTGGGGCTTTGGGGGCAGTGGGGTATATAAATTATTTCAATTAGCCGGACAGCTTGCTCAGGATATCGTCAAGCAAAATATCTTGTGATTGTGACGGAGCAGCTTGCTCAACTGAAGCTGTATCTGCATTTTGCAGAGTTCGCAGGCGGCGGGTTAAAGACCGAATGATGCCTTGCATCACCTCGACGTGGTCAACCATAAGTTCAAACAAGATATGCCGCTCCAGCAGAAAAAGAAATGTGTCTTCTGTAGCAGTGACCGAGGCCGAATGAGGCGCGGAATCCAGGGCAGACAATTCGCCAAAAATATTGTGTTTTTCCAAATGCGCAAATACTTGTTCACCTTTGTGAATTTTTACCCGGCCTTCGCTAATTACATAGATTCCCCGGCCAAAATTGCCTTCTTCTAAAATAGTCTCTCCCTCCGCCACCTCAAATTCTTCCATATTGGCGGCCACAGTGGCTAAAATTTCTTCCGGCACATCTGACAGAACGCCAATAGATTTCAAAATAAATACTTTTTCAATAGTTGAATACATAATAACCTCTCCGTTATTTGACTCAGAAAGATGGTTTGCCACGCGGGCAACAACTGGATGCGCATCGGAGCAAAGTTGTTTCAGTTGATCGTGGCACGAAGCCCGGTCTATGGCAAACAGAGTCCACAATGCTGTTTCTCTAATCAAGGGTTCCGGGTCAGACAGGAGTTGGCTGATGTTTTGTATGGCCTCATTCCTGACGGGTAACTCTTTAGTCTCTGTTTTTAGTAAATTGCCGATAGAGGTAATAGCGCTGGCCCGTACCCAGGGGCTAATCCACTCTGTTGTCCAATCCAGTATCTGAAACAACCGCTTGTATTGCCCCAGGTTTAAGCCGGCATCAGGATAAAAGGGTCTTAGCTGGTCAATCCGGTGGGTAATCGGCAGATTATCGTCAAGTACCGGAAGCAGCAACTCTTTTTGCCGGCGGGATGAAAGCAGGTTTTCTATCGCCTCGAGGGCCACAGCCCTTTTGGCCCGAGCCGGGTGAGCAAGCTGTTGCTGGACACTGCCCACCGTGTCAGAGTCGTAAATAAACGACAGCAGCAAAAGTATTCGGGCTTGACTTTGGCTTACTTCGTCGGACAGGGCATCATATATTAAATCTGTGGCATCGCTTTTACCGATGTCGTTTAATCCGCCCAGCAGCCGGATGATGTTACCTGCTTCTGCCTCAATGTTCTGCAAAACTGCTTTTGCCGGCCCGCTCTGGGCCTGGTACCGACATCGATTTAGTGAAGCCAATATCTGGTACCGAACATCATTATCCGGAAAGCGCATGTGGCTCCGTAAGACGTTAATTGCCTCTTTGCCGCCAATCTGGCCGCAGATTCGCGCTACACGAATTAATGTTTCGGTGGGTTGTTTGCCATCGACAAGAAGCTCAGTTAACAGGGGCAAGGTTGATACGCCCCCTGCCACCAGAGCCGAAATGGCCGCGCCTCGAACCTGGCCGGATTGCAGGTGAACAATTACCAGCGGCCATAGTTTTGGGTTCTTCAGCTTGCCGGCAGAAGCCAAAGCAGCCTCCAGCACTTTTTCGTTTTTATCCTGAAGCAGCCGGAGCAGCGGCCGGTAAAAGTCGGGTTGGCCGATTTCACCCAGCACAGCGGCTGCAAACTGGCGTTCACGAGGCTCAGGTGAATCGATGAGCCGAATCAGTTTTTCGCCGGCCATCAAAATTCCTTCGATGCCACCGCTGCGCAGCAGCCCGACCATGGCCCCTTTTCTCAATTCCAGATTTGGGTTATCGAGGTAGTCCCCCACTTCATCAAGAATGTCGTCTTCGCCCAGTTTGGCCATTGTGCGCAAGGCCATAGCCCGGATAGGCATTGACGTTTCAAAATTTACGCGCAGCTTGACAGTTTTTAGCAACGGCGTCAGGTCGAGCGCCTCAACCCGTTGCAGCGCGTACTGGCGCACATCCGGCTTTCGATGCCCCAGTGCCCGGCGCAGCACCCGCGTCAGCGACTCGTATTTAACTTCTTCCAGAATTGTCAGGGCAAAAATTACAGCGCCCGAGTGTTGGCTTTTGGCCTGACCTTCAAGAATTGTCAAACTGGCCTTGTCCAGCGTGGACAGCGAAAATTCACCCAGTTTTATGGAGCTGAGACTTTGTAGTAACACCGTTTTGTATTGGCGGCTAACCAAAACCGCGACCACAATCCAGGCAACCAGCACAAACAGCACGGCATAAAAAATCTGCACGGTATTAAATGTTAATAACAACAGGACAACACCGGCCACGCCGCCGGCTACCGGCTCCACAATGCTGATAATTAATGTTTGAACCCGCATACGCTGCGATGTAGGCAGCGCCTGATAGAGTACGGAAAAAGCCGGCTTGTCCACGGCATCGCCCACGGCTTTAAAGAGAAGCCGGGTAAATACAACCATCCAGAATAAAATGGGTATTATGCCAAACAGGGTGCCGGTAATGGCCACCAACAACGCGCTGGCAGAAAGCGCCACCGGCAAGGTTAACAAGCCCACCATTACGCCGTAGCGCGTAATCAACTTTCCGGAGGCAAACACCCGGCTGGCCAGATTAAAGATGCTGGCTACAGCCAAAAATTCTCCCAGAAAACTGGCTAATTCGTCCGACTCTGGAAATTTTAAATAGACCTGCTGGTAAAATGCGTTATCGATAAAGTAGTAAGCAACCAGGTTAAAGGTTGTAACCAACACAATCAGCAGAATATATCGTTGCTTCAGTAATTCGGCGTATCCGGCTTTGGGTTTGGATTGTTTCTGTTGTTGAGTATCTTCTGCTACGACATCTACCGCCTGGGTTTTGGTGATAAACCGCATCAAAATCAGGCAGCAGCCAATGGCCACAGCCGCCAGCAGCAGCAGGTTAAAAGGGCCAATAGCAGTTACCAGCGGGCGCACCAAAAACCCGCTGATAATCATGGCCACAACCATGCCAATCCCAATCAGCCCAAACAGGCGCTTACTTTGCCGGATGTCGAGCAGCCGGGAGGCCAACCCCCAAAAGGCCAGCATAATTAGGGCGTACAGGACGTAGTACCAGATATAAAAGGCAATGGCCGGCCAGCCGGTCTCGGGCAGGCCAAGAAATAACAAATAAAACAGCCCAAGGACAACCAGCATAAAACTAAAATTAAGGGTGAGCAGTTTAGAGAAGGAAAATCTTTCTTCAAGCTTAGAGTATAAATAGCCGGTAAAGGGCGCAGCGATGGCGGAACCAATATAAATATAGGGCAGATATTGGGCGGCGTCTTCGCCAAATCTATCTCGAAGCAGCGTGCCGGCCGTGGTATTAACCATAAGCCGGGCAAAGCCGATAAAAAAGGAGTAGCCCAGCAACAGAATTACCAGACGTTCCTCGCCGGCTTCAATATTGAAGATGGCGGCCAGTCTGTTACGTTTGTCCATACCAATCCCCCCGGACATACGGCCCAGGTTACTTTAACGGTAAATTTTTAATTTTGTGGAAAACAAACAGCGAAGATACAGCTTTCGTGCGCACTCGGGCGGCTAATTAATGGCATCCGGGATATCGTAGACTTCGGATTTATCGCTATAGCGTCGGGTCCACTCCTCAACAATACGTTCTCGTTTGGCGGCCAGCTCAATAAAACGCCATTTTAGTAACTGGCCAAACCCCTCCTGGGTATAACCCGCCGGAATAGGCACATCTGTTTCTACTGAAGTTAAGGGAAAGACCTGCGCATAACTTTCCATAGCCGGGTTGCTAATGGCCCAATCCAGAAAGGTTTTTGAGGCATCTTTGATGCCACGCTTCTTCTTGACCAGGCCATTCACTTCCAATTCCCAGCCGGAGCCTTCCTCCGGAAAAACGGTAAACACCGGCTTTCCACCAGCCTGCAAATCAACCCCTTTTTTTCCGTAAGAAATCCCAATGGCAATTTCACCCCGGCCGGCCATTTTACACGGCTCCGAACCGGAGCGGGTGTACCTGACAATATTTTTATCCAACGCATCCAGATATTGCCAGGCGCGCCCCTCAGCCTCCTGCCCAAACAGTTGAAAATACGAGGCTACCGCAATATACCCTGTGCCGGACGAGCCGGGATCGGGCATAACAATGTGGCCCTCGTACGCCGGGTCAACCAGATCAAGCCACTTGGTGGGCATGCGGAGATTGTGCTCTGCCAACAGGTCGGTGTTTACGCAAAAAGCCGACATAAAAACATCGTTGCCCACCAGCATTGGCGGGTTTTCCAGATCGCGGGCGCGCGGGTGAACCCGGTAATTGCCGTTTTCATCGGTAAGCCCCGCCGGCGCATAAGGTTCAATGATACCTTCGGCTACCGCCCGTAAAACGCTGGTGGTGGCAACCCCCCAGATTACATCGGCCCTTGGGTCTTCTTTCTCAGCCAGAATGCGATCGGTAATAATGCCCGTTTGGTCTCGTTTAACTCTTACCGTAATATCCGGGTAAGCTTTATTAAACAGGGCCAGATGGCGCTGATAATCACTTTCTCCCTGAGCCGTATACACAATGATGCACTTGGGGTCAACCATACATTGCTGATCCTCATCCGCGTCATCGTTGGCATGCGCCACAGGATCATCGCCCCCGCAGGCCGAAAGTATGAGCGGTATTATTATAAAGATTAACCACAAAATTCTTTTGGGACTCACAATCAGTTATCCGCTTACGTTAAATTTAATTGGCGCTTCGGGCAGGGAAAATTATGTGAATGTTGATGAAAAAATTTACAAACCGGTTTGAAATTTCTATAATAGCATCTTACCATACAATTTTACGTTTGTCAGTATCATCTCAATAAATTGCGGCGGAGTTGGTTGGGACTTCGGCGTGAGCTCAGTCGAACGCTTGTCGAAACCAATGGCCTTCGACAGGCTCAGGCCGCGTTTCCCCAAGTTATCGAGATGATACGTTTGTCACGATAATTAAAGATTGTGCCGGCGGCCCCAAATACGACACCACGCGTGTTCCAACCTGGGGGTAAACCCTGGCTTCTTTGGATGTTTTACCCCTGTTGACAAAACAATTTACATATGTTATCTTCGATTAGCGGTGCAATTTAATCACCTCACCCTATTTTGCCTCACAACCCAGCAGGAGACCTATTTTGTGCGCCGGATAGTAATTACCTTACCAGCCCATAATGAAGAAAAAACAATTGGCGCCGTGCTGCAAACTATTTTCAGGTCGATGAAAGCGTACGCCGGCCCCGATTGGCGCGTGGTTGTTGTGGATGATTGCTCCTCTGACAACAGCGCAGCCATTGCAGAGCAGAACGGAGCAAAGGTGATTCGGCTAAATCACAAGGCCGGGCTGGCCGCCGTTTTTCGCCGGGAGATGGAGACGGCAATTGAGCTGGAGGCCGATTGGATTGTGCACATCGATTCCGATGGGCAGCATCCGGCCCAGGCTATCCCCACGCTGCTCAACCACCTTGAACAGGGGGTTGATTTGGCTATTGGCTCCCGGTTTCTGCTGAACTCCCCGGGCAGTAAACCCTTGATAGAACAGTTTGAGAGCCGTTCTTTTTCCAGCTTATTAAGCTGGATTACCGGCCACACCTTTACCGACGCACATTCCGGCTTTCGGGCGTTTACCAGTCAGGTTGCTCAGGAAGTGCCAATTTCTTCTACCTTTTCCTACGCCAGAGAACAGCTTTTCAGGGCCGCCTGCCGGGGTTACACAATTAAAGATGTGCCAATTTCAGTTGCGGCCAGAACGCAGGGAAAAAGCCGCTTAATTAAAAACAGAACCGCGACGATGCTAAACATAACCGGCCGATATTGCAGTTGGTATTGGCAAGAAAAACGCTCGGTAATTAAAGTTCCCGTCATTATCGGCTGGGGGCTGGCCGCAATCGCCCTGTCGTGGATTTTGCGCTTGTTGCACCGGCTGGGTATTACTATTTCCCGGCCGGCAAACACCCACTCACGGAGTTAGAATCCTTTGAAAGCCCAATTTGGTCTGGCCATACTCACAAACAAGTTAGAAATTCCGCGCCACGGAGACGCGCATTGGAAGCATGCCCGTGTTTGGGACCGGTGGCAGGAGGAGGGCCGGGCAAGTGTTGGCGCAGCTTACCGCCAGCAGCGAATAAAAGTAATTGATTATATTGGCGCGTTACATGGCCCACTGGACGTGCTGGAACTTTGTTGCGGCACCGGGCGGCTGGCTCACGACCTGCTGGATAATAATAACATCAGCCGCCTTTACACCGTGGATATCAGCCCGCAGGCTATTAACCTGCTGCAACAACACCTGCAGGCGCATCCGCGGGCAGTCGTGCTGCGGGCCGGCGTAGCTAACGTGCTTGAATTTGTAACCTGGCCACCGCCCAATCAATTTGACGTGGTTATCTGTACCGATGCGCTCCCCAACATCTCGTGGTCAGATTTACCCCCTCTCTTTCATCACATTAACCGAATGACCAAACCCGCCGGCCGATTTGTGGGCAACTACCTGAGCAGCGAAACCATTGATGCCCACACCACCAGAAAACACGGCGCGGCGGGCTATTACCGCATCTATAGCCGGCTGGTGATGGGAAAACTTCTGAACAGAATTCGCTCATCACTGGCCGGACAAAAAGGATTACTGCGAACCGGCACCGCATTTAAGGCAGACCTGACCGGCCTGCTTGAATCACACTTTACCATTGACCGGATAGAATCCGATGTTTATCACTGGTTTGCCGCCCTGCCCAAAAAATAAACTCTATGAAAATTCCAACCCTGCTCTACCACCATATCAATGACAGTTTTGAAAATAATATCACAATTACCGCCCAGGCGTTTCGCGGGCAAATGGCTTTGCTGCAAACCCTTGATTACCGTGTAATCTCCGTAGAGCAAGCCATTAAATGCCTTTGCGGGAGCATATCACTCCCCCGGAAATCTGTTCTGATTACCTTTGATGACGGCTACGAAGATTTTTACACCGCCGCTTTTCCCATTTTGCAATCATTCAATTACCCGGCCACCGTTTTTTCCATTATCGAAGCTACCGGCCACTGGAACGAATGGAACCGCCGGGCGCCGTATGTTGCCAATCATCTTTCCTGGCCGCAAATTATAGAGTTGAGCCGGCATAACATCAGTTTTGGCTGCCACACCCTGTCCCATCACTCCCTGGTGCGTTTCGATGAAGCCCGAATCCGGCGCGAGTTGGGCCTGGCCCAACTGATTTTGGCAGAAAAGTTAGGCCGGCCCATTACCGCGCTATCCTATCCCTACGGTGATTTTGACCGGCGGACCCAAGCCATTGCCGCCGAACTGTTTGAGCTGGCCTTTTCCGTAGATTGCGGAACCTGGGACTGGCGCACCGGCCGCTTTGCTATCCGTAGAATAAAAATCGGCCCGGCCACCACATTATCCCACCTCCAAACCGTGCTACAGCAATTTGAAAATGATACGCTTCCTGCATCTTCCCCGGGCACCCCCCCCCTCATCCCGGATATTAAAACGTAGGCTTTTCCAACAACAATGAACCGCGCGCAAGCTATCATTAACCGGGTGTGGCCCACCCAATGGCCGGCATTTGCGCCCTGTTTCAAGCAACTGGCTCAAGCCGAGCAGGGCAGGCATTGGCAACACACGCTCAGTGTACTGGCAGCAATGGACGCGCTGCTGAACAACACCAAACACCTTGCTATTCCGGAGGCTGTGACACGCAGGCTGAAAACGCAGTTTGGCAGCGTCAAAATAGACCCGGATATTCTGCGGGCTACCGCCCTGCTGCATGACATCGGAAAGGGCGTTAGCCTGGATAATCACGAAGAAAAATCATACCGGTTGTTTAGCCGGATTATCCCCAACGCCCGCCCTCCCGGCCCCAGAGAAGCGATGGCGGCAATACTCATTCGGCACCACGCCGGCCTGGGCAGCCTGCAAACGGGAGAAACATCGCCCCTCTTTTTACACCGGCTCATCAATGATATCCGTGGCTGCAACCTCAACCCGGACCAGATTCTGCCGGCCCTGATCTTTCTGACTGCTGCCGATTGGGCCGCTTACCGGATGCTCTCACCGGCAGCGCTGGAACATTTTTTTGCAACTGCCCATGATTTAAGACAAAAACACTGGTGGGACGCTGAAGAAACCCAAATTAAGGTATGGCTGTGGCAAAACGCAATTGACAACACCGAAAAGCGACTGGAGCATCTCTTGACATTTTCTTATTTGGCCTCCCCGCCTGCGGGCGGTAGTTACGCAGAAGCAGAGAAAATGGCTGCGCAGCGCGCCATCGGCTGGCCCGAATTTAAACGCCGCTTTGCCTTGGTTCGATTTGACGGCGGGTACTCTGTTTTTGCGCGCAGCCTGAAATTGACCGGCAGCGCAAAAGGCCGGCTCAAATTTATGATTCCGCATTTGATAGCCTGGCTGCCGGCCTGTCCCCAAACAGCCTCCTTTGCTGCCGAACTGCCACCGGCGTTGCATCGAGTCAATCTGCGGAGCATAAAAGGAAGAGTTAAACAAAGCAACCTGACCCAGCTTAAAAAATTATTAAGCGCAATCGATGTTGAGCCGGAGAACACCTCAAATTGATGAAACAGTCCAACCTGATTTTATTGGCCTGCCTTGCAATTCCGGCTGCTTGTGGCGAAATCCCCACCCAAACCCCGACAGCAACTCCCGAGCCAACTTCCACCCGCGCCCCATTAGCCCTTTCCTTGTATAATCGATATACCAAAATTGAGGAGGTCGATATGCAAGCAACGTCGTCAACCAGGGTAGCCGTATTGGGTACGCTGGCTGAATTTCACCGTGAACCGATTCCGTATGACTTGGACGTGCTGGTTCAGTTGGTGGCTGACTTAACCCCTGATTTTGTCTGTCTGGAAATAACTCCGGGACAGTGGCAGCAGCAAAGCTTTGATGACCTGCCCCCGGAGTACCGCGACGCGCTCCTGCCGCCGGCTTACCAAACAGATATGGTTGTGGTGCCGATAGCTGAAGCCAACCCACCGGCTGAGCCCACTGCCTCGGGGTGGCGGGGCCGCCTTGTGGCACTTTGTCGCCGGGGGTTGGCCTACATTCAGCGCACCGCGCCTGATGCAGCGGCGGTCAACCAGGGCTGGCGGCACGATTTAGCCAATGTACTGTACCACCTGATTGCCTGGTTGGGCGAAGGGCAGGTTGAACAAGAATGGCAGACACACCGTCATCATTTGGCTCAGCAAGTCTTAGAATTAGCCCGACGTGATCCGGGCCGGCGCGTGCTGGTAGTGGTTAACGTACGCCATTGTCATCATATTCGCCCTGCTCTTAAGGAATATTCTGAAGTTCAGGTTGTACTTTATACGGAACTTTAAAAATAAGGATGGTACACTTCATTGTTCAGACAAGCAGAATAGACACACAAATTCTTAATTATAGATTATATCGATTTAAATTAAGTGTATTTTTTGACCGGTATTGAGAGCAGAATTTTCAGAATTGAAGAATTTTTATTCTATCATTCAGATAATTCTGCTCTTACCAGATTGACATAAGTTTAATCGATATAATGTCTATTATAGATGCTCAGATAATCTTTTTGACTCGTAGTGATGACTTTAGTCGTCTGGCTGCCGGGAACGACTAAAATCGTTACTACAAACTCAAAATCTTTTCTGAAAAACTATAGCGAACCAAGGAGCCGCCCATGAAGCGGGGCTTCACACGCACCAGATGATAACGGAGTCCAAACCTTGGTTTGG
>CAYWSS010000121.1:0-10845 GCA_964460505.1 uncultured Caldilineaceae bacterium
GGCAGCGCCCGCCTTTATGGCGTTGATGTGCCCGCCACAGAAATTCCCGCCGATGCGTATTCTGCACCTGAAAACAGAAACAATGAACAGGCCGGGCCGTATCTGGCCTACCAACAAAAAATGGAGGGCTTGCCGGTGACGTTGTATTGGGAAACCCTTGGCCCTATCGAAAGCAATCACGGCAAACTCAACGTGTTTATTCGGTTGGTGGATGAAAATGGCAACAGTTGGGGGCAGGTTGACCGCTTGATTCTGGCCGGAATGTGGCGCACCAACCGCTGGCACGCCGGTTATTTTCTGCGCGATGAGTACAAACTGCCCATCAAGGCAGCCGCCCCGCCCGGAAAATACCATCTTGAAATTGGCCTGTACGATTTTGAAACCTCTCAAAGTTACGGTGTGGTAAAAAATGTGGGCCAAATCACGCTAACCCCGCCGGCGCAGTTGCCGGAAATCACGCAACTGGCTATCGACTCTGCGGCCCTTCAACCGGTCAACAATTCGCTCAATTTTGTGGGCCACACCTATGTTGAGGCCCAACTGCCCCCCGGCGCAGAAATTACCGGCAAGATATTCTGGCAGGCAGCGGGCCGGCCCGATAAAAATTACAATCTGGAATTTTCGTTTTTGGGGGCGGATCAGAAGCAATATATCATCAATGAAGACCGGCCTCTGTCGCCCACCTACCCGATGACTGAGTGGCGCAAATCTGAGGTGGTGGGGCAGGCTTACCGTTTCCGGGTGCCGGCGGTGGCCCCGCCCGGCGAATATCCGATGCAGGTGGCCGTCATTGATCCCGATACGGGCCACCCTGTTGGCGAGCCAATGACGCTGGCCACAGTAACGGTTGAAGCGCTGGAGCGTAACTTTGAGCTGCCGGAAAATGTGGTGCCTGTCTCTGCTGTGCTTAACGACCAAATCGAGCTGGTGGGGTACAAGCTGCACGATGAAACCGTACAGGCCCGCCAAACCTTTGGCTTAACGCTCTACTGGCGCAGCCTGAATTTTGCCGACTCCAATTACACCGTTTTTGTGCACGTGGTTGGCCCGGATCAAGGCATTCGCGGCCAGTGGGACAGCGTACCGGTGCAAGGCGCGTTCCCTACTGCGGGCTGGGTTCCGGGCGAAATTATCGAGGATCATCTTGACGTATTAATGGGCCGCGAGGTGCCGCCCTGGAAATACGACATTTTTGTGGGGATGTACGATTCCGTTACCGGGCAGCGCCTGCCGTTATTTAGCCCCAATGCGCCCACGTCCGAAGACCGGGTGTGGCTGACCCGGATTCAGGGCGTGGAAAAGTAATCTGCCTGTCCGCAATATATTACCATTACCAATTGGGTAAGTTATTTACGCGCCATTCCTTAACCCACAACGCTATTTTCGATAATGTCTAATAGGTCCAATCGCCCCAACATATTTAAATTCGCTTATTTTGTCAGAGAATGGGCTATTCTTGGCGCGTTTGTAATTTTGACCGGGGTGATGCTTTTTCCCCTGTCCACCAACCTGAGCGATATGGTGCCCGAACCCGCCGACCCCCTGCTGAATGTGTGGCGCATGCAGTGGAATGTTCGCGCCTTTCTGGGGGGGCCAGAAAATATTACCACAATCTTCAACACCAACATTTTCTACCCGTTTCCCCTCACGCTGGCCTTTAGCGAGCATTTCTTGATGATTGCGGCGCAAGCGCTCCCCCTTCTTGTTTTATTCGACAGCCACCTTGTTGGCATGAATGTTTCTGTGCTGCTTACCTTTGTTCTTTCGGGCTACGCTATGTACCTGCTCCTCACCGATTGGACCGGAAATCGCTGGGCGGGGCTGGTGGCGGGGGTGCTGTTTGCCTTTTCTCCCCTGCGTTTTGGGCAGGTCAATCACCTGGAACTGCTGGTGACCCACTGGCTGCCACTGACCCTGCTGGCTTTGCACTGGACACTCACCCGCTCCGGCAAGCGGTATCCGATTTTATTCTTTATTTTCTTTAATTTACAGGCGTTATCCGGGTTTCACTACATGCTTAACCTGGTAATAGCCTGTGGGCTGCTGGCTTTGGTCTACGCCGCCGCCGGGCGGGTCTATTGGCGCAAAGGGCTGTGGGCGGCAGCCGCCATCATTATTTCGGCCACGTTTCTTTTGAATTGGCCCGTGTGGAGCATCTATCTGCATTTTAGCGATGTCATGGCCGCCGTTCGTTCCCCCGGCGAAGTTCGGGTCTACAGCGCCGCCGCCACCGATTACCTCACCACGCTGCCCCACAACCTGTTGTACGGCTGGACATTTGGGCGCTGGCAGCCCGAAGGGCATCAATTTCAGCCATTAATGCCTGTGGGCATAACGGGAATACTGCTGGCCGCGGCTGCCCTGGCGACGCCGTTTTTTAAGACCGGTCAATCCAATTCGGACGCCGCACCGCTTAAAAATCGGGCCGGAAAAAGTGGCAGCTATGCCGTACCGGCGATTGTTTTCCTGCTCCTGCTGCTGGTTACGGCAGTCATCCTTTCATTTGGACTCAACGAGAACGCGCTTGGCCCGGCGCTGGCTTCGTTGCTGAAAAAATCACCCTATTTCTGGTTGTACGAGCAGGTGCTTTTTTTCCGGGGCATTCGCGTGCCGGCCCGATTTGCGATTTTGGTCGCGTTTTCGCCGGCCGGATTGGCCGGTTTTGGGGCAGCGGCGCTGTATAAAATCTTCAGGGTAAAATCAGCAACGATGGTCGTGGTATTGGGGGCAGGGCTAATTGGCCTGGTTCTGCTGGAATCCTGGTCGGCGCCGCTGGAGGGGCCAACGTTCCGCGCCGGGAAAAATATTCCTGAAGTGTATCAATGGCTGGCGCGCGAAACCCCCGCTGATACTGTGGTGCTGGAACTGCCGTATCAAGACACATCCGAATTTCTGTACGAATATTATTCATCCTACCATTGGCGGCGGCTGGCCAATGGCGGCACCGGTTTTACCCCGCCCATTTACAAAGAGATGCGCCACTGGTTTGATGCTTTCCCCGATGCCCGTTCAGTGGACGCAGTCCGGCAGTTGGGGATTGATGTGGTGCTGCTTCACAGGGATATGTTCTCCGCGGAGGAGTGGCAGCAAATAATGGACGACTTGCCTCGCTACCTGCCGGCCATCGAGCAAATTCACCAGGTTGGCGATACGCTGGTTTTGCAAATGGCCCCTCCTTCGTGCGGCACTGCCCCTGAACAAATTGAGGTGACATTCGATGCGGCGGAAATAAACGGCCAACCAAATGCGGTGACAGTCGCGTTTAAAAACAGGGGGCCGGCTGCGTTTGTGTCCGATGTGGGGCAGGTCAGTCAACTGCTTTTTTCCGACGATGTCACCAGAAATTTTATCGAACCGCTGGTGATTCCCGCCGGCGAAACGCAATCGATTGCCGTGCCGCTGAACGACAATTTACCGGTGGAGAAATTACATGGGGCGCAATTGACCACCCTGGAGCGTGTCGTGTTTGTTGACGAGGTGCCTGCACCGGATGCGAGCGTAATGCCCCCTGAAAATCCCATATGGCAGCCCCTCAGTTTGAAATTTGCGGACGGAACGCTGTTGGCTGCTTATCATCTCAATTTGGCCGGCATTACCCCATGTGAAACTTTGAAAGTGGCGTTAAAGTGGGAAGGCGGGCAGTCCGGCAACATCGTTTTGGTTCAGTTGCTGGATCCATTTGGCCGGCTGGTAGCAGAAAGTGCAACCTATCCCTGGCGCGACAATGGCAGTGATACGGTTGATATGCACCCCCTGCCGCTGCCCGGCTCGCTTCCTCCCGGCAAATATGGGCTGCGGGTGCTTTTGCAAAGCGCCGGTGGTTCATTCCAATCTGTAATTACGGATGACGGAACCGCCATCCCTGCGGAGATGATTCCCCCTCTACCCTTGATTATTCACCCCTGGCCGGCCACTCTGCCGGAGACAAGTAACGATGAATTGGCAATATTTGAGGGAGGGATTCATTTGCGTGGTGCAGAAGTGGAAACAGGCACGGCGGCTCCCGGTGATTGGCTGAAGTTCTCGTTGGTGTGGCAGGTTGAGGAAACACCCGGCGACGATCTCACTGTGTTTACGCAGTTGGTTGGCCCGGATGGGCAGGTGTGGGGGCAGTACGACAATCAACCGGGTGGGGGCTGGTATGGCATGCCGCTGTGGCAGCCTGACCGGTTGGTTGAAGACAATTACACATTCCAGCTTGCTCCGGACGCGCCGCCCGGTCAATATCGCTTGATTGTAGGGTTATATCACAGTGATACGCTGGAACGGCTGCCCACTCAAGCAGGAGAGGACTTTCTCGAAGTGGGGATAATAGATGTTCAATAGAAAATTAGTCTTCAAATTCTTCTCAGGAAGTACGGAATGAAATCTCGCATAGTTTATTTTGCCCCGCCGCTGGGTTATTTACTGGTTAGTATTTTTGTCACCTGGCCGTTGATACTTCACTTACGTGGTTGGGTGCCCGGAATAGGTGATTGGGGACAAAATATGTGGGCTTTGTGGTGGACACGTGAGTCACTGCTATCACTGGCCCAACATCCTTTTTTTACAAATTACCTTTTTTATCCTCAAGGGGTTACATTGCTCTTTCACCCTGTCGATGTATCGGACGGACTGCTGGCTATACCGCTGTACGGCCTGCTTGGCGGCGATATAACGTATAACCTGATGATTTTGTTGTCGTTTGTATTGGGCGGATGGGGGAGTTATTTGCTATTACTCCATCTTACCGGCAATCGCGCCGCCGGCTTTGTGGCCGGACTTGTTTTTATTCTGTCTCCATATCATTTTTTGCGGATTGATTTGGGCCATCTGAATTTGTCCACTATCCAGTGGATTCCGTTTTATGTTTTATTTTTGTTAAAATTTGTGGAACAGGGGCATCGACGGTCAGCTTTTTTTGCCGCGTTTTTTCTGGTATTTATGGCGCTAAATTCCTGGTACTACGTAATCTATTGCGGCTTGTTTTCATTGGCGGTAATTTTTTGGCCCGGACGGAAACGAATCTTGTCGGAAGGTACTCAAATACCTCAAGAAAAAAATAAATGGATATCAACGCGACTGCTCAGAATTGGTTTGGTATTGGGAGCATCGGTATTGATTTTGCTTCCGCTTATCATACCGATGTTTAGTCTTCTGAGTACAACCATCCTGATGGGTGAACATAACCCCATGCGTCATTCCGTAGATATCTTCAGTTTTTGGGTGCCGGGGCCGCCGTCTACGTGGGCCGGCTGGTTTGAGGATGTCTGGATTTCTTACGCGGCGCACAACAGAGAACCGGGGGCATCGGCCTACCTGGGGTATACGGTGTTGGGGTTGAGTATTATCGGGATTATTGGCCGGCGTTGGCGATGGCAGGCGTTGTGGTGGGTAGCTGTCGCGCTGGGATTTACTGTGCTGGGGTTAGGGCCACAACTTCAGATTGACGGACAAATTCTGCCGATTTCGAGGTTTAACAATCTCAACATCCCCCAGCCACAAAAAATTATCGCCCGGCTGACCGGCACCGCCGGACCCTGGTTGGAACAGTTTGTTGGTTGGCCGATTGTGTATGAGGAAAATAATTTGGTGGTGTATGGGGCTGATTAACCGTTGGCCTGCCAACGTGAGAGGAATTCGGTATGCTCTGCGGTATCTAAACCTGCCTGGAGCGTAGCTAATAGCGAGGCCAAATCACCAGCCCATAGGGCTGCTGTATTCAGCCACAGGCCGGGAAAAATTTCACTGCAAACTATTTCTTCTTCGTTGGATGTGAGCGGTTCATACACTCCTTCGCGCAGCACAAACCAATCAATGCGTTGCTCGTAAACCTGCACAACCAGATACTCTTGCACGCCGCTGCGGGCATACACGCGGCGTTTTACGTGCATATCATAAGCCGCACTGCTGGCCGCAATTTCAACTGCTAACTCCGGCGGACCCTCAAGATAATCATCTTCTGTGATATGTGAACGCCCGCCAAGCTCAGTTTTTAACCGTAGAAGTACGTCCGGCTGGACCTCATTTTCAAAATCCAGGCGGACAGTGGCGTTATCCCCTCCACTTACTCCAGGAGTTTTGGCAACATAAGTGCCTAACCAGGTAATGATGCCGAAATGGGGATTACTGTGGTGGGTAAAATGTGTCGGTGATGGCATATAAACAACTCCTTCGATGAGTTCGGCCTTTTTGATTTCCGGGTGAGCTTCATAACGACGCTCAAATTCTAAGCGGGTCAGATGGTCGCCGGCATTGAGTGGGGGAGGCTCTGCCGGTTGAACGGCAGGCGATGCGGGGAGTTGTTCAACTATTTGTACACTCATATAACCTCCGCAATTGAAAGAGTCACCGGAATCATACCACAAGCACGTATTGAAATCAATGCTCTAAATTTGGTGATTGCTCGTAGGTTCCTGTGAAAAAGGCGACAGTCGCTTCGGACCGCAAAAATCAACCAAATTCTAACCCGGACATCTTGCCTTTTATTGTTTCAAGTGACTCTCATCTGCAAATTTCAAGATGTGGATTATCATCAGTTTTTAATCTCCGGTAGCAGAAAGGCTCTCTACCTCAACATCCCCCAGCCATAAAAAATCATCGCCCGGCTGACCGGCCCCGCCGGTTATTTTTAATCGCTCAAGCGTATCGGCCTGATACAGCCCAATAATCAACGGGTAGCGACCCGGCGGGGTGTCCGGGTTAACCTGCAACCGAAACTGGCCCAGCCCCCGCTGCCCGACGCGCCAGATGGAGGTGGGCAGGCGACAGGCGGGGTTGTCGTCCTGTTGCGCCCACAAGGTTGCGCCGTCGGTGAGGTGAACAAAGGCTCGATAGTCCGCCGCCGGGTTTTCCAGCGCACGCCAGTACAAATTGAGAAACAGGGTTTCGCCGGCTTTAATCGAGCTTCGCGGCAAATCGTAGCCCGTAAATTCGATGATGGAGCCAAATTGGGTTCCGACCGGTGTTGCCGGTTCGCTTTGTTGGGCAAACTGTTGGGGCGTGGTCAAGGCGTCAAATGCAGCGATAAAATTTTCGGCAGTGTACGTTTCAAACTGATTTTGGGCGATGCTTTCATGCGAAGAAATCCGAATTCTCACTTCGTTTTCCCGCGCGACCTGCCCCACATCTATGTAACCCGCTTTGCCCGTCGATTCATCCAGCCCTGCCAGCCGGGCAAAAAAGTGGGCCGGGGTATTGTAGCAGGAGCGGGCCTGGCCGTAGTTGTACCAGATGGGCACGATAAAATCTTCGTTGACGCTGCGGAAATCGCCGGGAAAATGGCCGCCGGCCCGTAACGCGCCGATGGCTTTCCAGCCTTCGTATTTCGGATAGCCAAAATACTTCCGCGCCGTGGGCATGTCGTTGTAAACCATCTCTGCCAACGAACCGGCCCACTGTGCCCGCGTTTCCGCAAACGCAGATTCTGTTTGCAAAAAAATAATTCCCTCGTAAATCGCAACCGCCAGAATTACCACCGCGCAAACGGCAAATAGAATTTTCTGCATCGTTGCCACGGCAGGGGAAGCCGGCAATTCGCTTTCTCGCAGATTCGCAGATTCGCTCTTTCGCAAATTCAAAATTGCGACCCACCCGGTCCCGGCAAGCAACACCGCACCGGGATAGACAATATACAAATGTGTGCGTGGATCATCTACCAGAAAAACGTAGCCGATAAGCGGCGCGCCAAACAATAACCAGGCTGTCCGGGTTGCGACATCCGGCGCGGTGAAAAATTCAACAATCAGCAGGAGCAGCCACGGCAGCGCAGCCAGGTTGAATTGGCCCGCCTGCCAGACGGACGGAAACCAGATGGTGCTTGCAATCAGGGCAAGTATCGTGATACGTACTGCGTGATGCGTGATACCTGCGCCGGCCCCCTTTTGGGTCAGGGCCGGTGTGCGTGAGGCATATTGCGTATTGCGTATTGCGTAATTCTGACCACTCTGCTGCGCCCCTGCGCCCCTGCCCCCCTGCGTTGTTCTTCCATTTGCCAGAAACACAAAACCGAGCAGACCAACCGCCAGCAGCGGCAAATAGAAACGCGAGCTGTAATCCCGGTCCAGGTGGCGCAGCAGATCCAGATTGTTGTACAGCAGCCCCGGCTTTACGCGGGATTCGGTCAGGTAGGTGGTGGTATGTTGAAATTCGGGGTCGAGCACGTAGGGGATGTAAAAGGAGGCCAGCAGGGCAATAAAAAGGGTCAGGCTGAGGCCGAGGTTGAGAAAACGGTTTTTTGTGGATTGGGCGCCGCGAAAATTGGCCCACAATAAATATCCGGCGGCGGGCAGGAGCAGCAGCGCGTCAAAGTGGGCCAGCAGGCCGGCGGCCAGCAAAATCATTGCCAAAATCTGGTAGCGAAATTGGCGCTGCTCCCAGGCCAGATAGAGGCAGTAAATAGCCAGGATGCCCATAAAAAAGATAAGCGCCTGATACTGCACCATCCGGGCAAAGGCGATGGCGTATCCGTTGACGGCCCACAGCAGCCCGGCGATAATCCCCGCCCGCCGGTTGAACCAGCGCCGCCCGGTGAGAAAGAGGGTAACAACGCTGAAAACGCTGCTCAGGGCAAAGGGAAAGCGGGCAAACGTTTCGGTGATTTGGCCGGTGAGCAGCCAGAATGCAACCGGCACCAGCATCTGCGCCGGCCCTTTACGGTGCAGAAACAGGGCGTAATCTTCGCCTTGAAACAGGCGCACCCCCAACATCAGCGCTTCGGCTTCGTCTTCGTGAAACTCGGCGTACCCCAGCCGGGGCAGGCGCAGGAACAGGGCCGGCAGCAGGAGTGCCGCCAGAAGCAGCATCACTGTGGTGTTAACCCGCGTTGCGGCAGCGGTGTAATTTGTCCACCGGTTAAAAATCAATCCGGCCATAATAATTGCGTTAATTGTAATCAGCAGGTGGGTCAGGGTCAGGGGGCCGGGCAGATAGACCGCAGCCATGGCCCCAAAAATAGTCAGCGCCAGTGATAGCCCAACCGACAGCGCCACCCGTTTAACCTGGTTGAGCGCGTGCGGGCGGCAGACATTCAGCCAGGCCCAGCCGGGGAGAAACGCCAGCAAAACCAGCGCGGCCCCGTATCGAAGGTGGGGGATGCTTTGGAAGAGGATGAGACCGTTTGCCGGAAGCAGCAACAGCAACGGCCAAAGGATCGGCAGCTTGAGTTTTGATGATAGCGACATTTTAGAATCGATATTAGGCACGTGATACGTGATAAAATTGCTTGCCACGCATCACGTTTTACGCGCACTCGTAAGTAGGCGGCAATTTACAAAGATAATTTCAGGCGAAATGAACCAATGCTGTATTTGCGGTTTCACTCTAATGCAAATAAACTTCTTTGTCAAAGAGCGATGGTTTTCAGTTGCATCACCGTGAGATAGCGCTATGTCAATTGTGGTGATTATGCCGGCTTACAACGCGGCCAAAACACTCGAAGTAACCTATGCCAGTATTCCCAAAGACGTGGTTGACAAAATCATTTTGACCGACGATGTGAGTCAGGATGAAACGGTGGACATTGCCCGGCAGTTGGGGTTGAAAACAATAGTCCACGTGCGAAATCGGGGATACGGCGGCAATCAAAAAACCAGCTACCTGGAGGCGCTCAAGGACGGGGCAGACATTGTGGTGATGCTTCATCCCGATAACCAGTACGACGCCACCCGCATCCCGGCACTGATTGAACCGATTCGGCGGGGCGAATATGATATGATGATTGGCAGCAGATTGTTGGGCGACGATACGCTGGAGGGCGGGATGCCCATGTATAAATATATTGGCAACCGTTTTTTAACCTGGGTCGAAAATTTGGTGCTGCAACAAAATTTGAGCGAATACCACTCCGGGTTTAGAGCCTACAGCCGCAAATTTCTGACCACTATCCCGTTTCCGTTGAACTCTGATGATTTTGTGTTTGACAGCCAGGTGTTAACGCAGGCATCCGCATTTAATTTTAAGGTGGGGGAAATTGCCATGCCCACCCGGTATTTTGCCGAAGCTTCGTCGATTGGTTTTAAACGAAGCGTGGTGTACGGGCTATCCACGTTGTGGACTATGGCAAAGTTTTTGCTTTTCAGAATGGGGCTGTCAAAAAATCCCCAATTTACCAAACCGCTGGAGAATGTCATCAGCCGGTACCACTGGGCAGAAATTGAGCAGGCTAACCCTCAAAATATCAATTCGGAAGAAGAGAAGTAATGGAAAAAAAACACGTTGTCTATCTTGCGTTGGGCACAAATTTGGGAGACCGCGAGGGAAATCTCAAAGAAGCGTTGCGGCTGCTTCCACCACCGGTGAAGATTACCGCTGTTTCCCGACTGTACGAAACGGCCCCGGCCTACGTGCTGGACCAACCTTCATTTTTGAATATCGCCATCGCCGCGCACACCGACCTTGCTGCCCCGGATTTGCTGATTTACCTCAAACAACTTGAAGAGCAAATTGGCCGTGAGAAAGTCATCCGTTTTGGCCCCCGCAAAATTGATCTGGATATTATCTTTTTTGATAAACTGGTGCTGAATACTCCTCAATTGCAAATCCCTCACTCCCGAATGAGCGAACGGGGATTTGTGCTGCACCCGCTGGCAGACATCGCTCCCGATTTTGTGCATCCCGTGCTAAAAAAATCAATTGCGCAATTGCTGGCAAGGCTACCCGCTGAAGATGGGGTGTTAACAGCTAAAACATGGCAGCCGTAATTTGATTTGGGTGTGACTAAAATGAGGTGGATGCACTCTATTGCGTATAATTTGTTCCTACGTAGTACGCAATACGCAATATCAACTCATTTTGAACACACCCATTTGATTTGGGTGTGTTTCATCTGAGTCGGAGGGGGGAGAAATTGGGGGGAACTACCCCCCA
>CAYWSS010000122.1:0-10801 GCA_964460505.1 uncultured Caldilineaceae bacterium
TTAAGTCCTCCCCCCTCCTGAGGGGGGAGTTAGAGGGGGGTAAGTAGTTACAAATCTTGCTTTATAATTGGACTCCCCCCACTTGCTAAAATTGGCCCTGTTCAAACTGAAATTGGCATGATATAATGAGTCCAATTTTTTAGAATTGGACGGTGTGGTATGCTGCTAAACGGTATGATTCTGGATCGGAACACGGATCGGCCCCTCTATTTGCAACTGGCCGACCAACTGCGTGTGCAGATAGAATCCGGGGCGCTGCCCACCGAAACCCGGCTGCCGGCCAGCCGGGCGCTGGCCAGGCAGTTGGGGGTTAACCGCACCACCGTTGTTAACGCCTACACCGAATTGGAAGCTGAAGGATTGGTTACCACCAGGGTGGGCAGCGGCACCTACGTTTCTTACCCAAAAGGCGAGTCCTCGCCGGAGTCCGAGCCGGTTTATTCGCCGCCCTGGCGCAGTTCGCTATCGCCGCGCCGCCACTGGAGCGCCACCCGGATGATGTCGGAAATGATGCGGCTGGCTCGTCAACCCGGCGTTATCTCCTTTGCCGGAGGCGCCCCGGCCAGCGATTTTTTGCCGGTCAACGAGTTTCGGCGGGCGCTAAACGAGGTGCTGCGGCGGGACGGCGCAGAGGCCTTGCAATACGAAACCGCCGCCGGCTATTATCCCCTGCGGGAAACCATTGCGGCCAACCTGCGAAACCAGCGAAGCATCCGGGCGAAAGCCGAGGATATTCTGATTACTGCCGGTTGCCAGCAAGCGGCCGACATTGCCCTGCGGGTTCTGGCCCGGGGACAAGACAACGTGCTGCTGGTTGAAGACCCCTGTTATCTGGGGCTGCTCAACCTGGTCACATCGCGGCGGATTACCCCCATCAGCGTTCCGATGGACAAATTTGGCTTGCAAACCGAACGGTTGGAGCAGGTGATTCTGCGCCATCGCCCCAGCCTGATTTACGTGACCCCCAATTTTCACAACCCCACCGGAACCACAATGCCACTGGAACGCCGCCAATCGCTGCTGGCTATTGCCGCCCGGTACAGCGTACCCATTCTGGAAGATAGCAGCTACGTGGGGCTGCGCTACGAAGGGGAGTGTCTGCCCAGCCTGAAAAGCCTGGATACCGCCGACATTGTCTTTTACGCCGGTGGCTTCAGCAAGACGCTGGTGCCGGGTATCCGCATTGGGTATCTGGTGGCTCCGGCGCTGCTGCAGGAGCGAATGATTGCCACCAAACAGACGGCGGATATTCTCACCTCGCCCCTTAATCAGCGGGCGTTGCACGCCTATTTGAAAAGCGACCATTTTGATACCCACCTGGAGCAAGTGCGCGATGCCTACAAAACCCGGCGAGACGCGATGATCGAGGCCGCCTATCGCCATTTCCCCAAAGATGCCGGTTGGAGCGCTCCGGATGGCGGCATCTATTTGTGGGTAGAGATGCCGCCGGACGGCCCTTCGGCTACAGAACTTTATCTAACCGCCATTAATTACAGCGTGGCCTTTTCCATTGGCTCGGTTTTTTCTGCCGGCGGCATGTTTACGCACGCCATGCGGCTGAACTTTGTTACCCACAACGCCGAAGGAATTGAAGAAGGTATCCGCCGCCTGGGCAAAGCCTGGCGCGAACTGCTATCTCGCCACACCGACTCCAAACTGACCAATGCGCAGCGGCCGGCTGTACAGATTCTCTAGTTTTTTACACGAGGACGTTGATAAATAATGACCAACCTACACTTTGCCCAAATCAGTGATATCCACATTTCCCAATTGGGAGATTACCACGATATGCTATCGGGACGATCTGCCGAATTTCTGTCCGGCGTGATTGCGCGGCTGAACCGGATTGATGATCTGGATTTTGTACTCTTTTCCGGCGACCTGTTCGTTACCGCCGATAATTGGGAACTGGAACAATTTCAGGCTGTCGCCGGCGCGTTGAAAAAGCCATACCACATCATCCCCGGCAACCATGACCGGCGGGATGCCCATCAAACCGAAGGGCTGACCCGCCACCAATTTGCCCAACGCTTCAATCCGCAAGTGGCGGATCGCCCCGGCGACCCGGAGGCGCAAAATGGTTACTGGTCAATTGAAGTGGCAGACGGGGTTCAGCTAATCGGGCTGGATTCTAATCGGGATGAGGATTGGGGCGGTATCGTCGATGCGTTACAACTGGTGTGGCTAAAAGACGAGTTGGCAAAAAATGTCAAAAAGTTGGTGATGGTAACCGTTCACCATCCGCTGCATCCCATGGTGCCCATCGATTACGATCCTTTCTGGCGGCGATTTGTATGCGATACCGGCCCGGAGTTGCTGGCTCTGCTGGACGAGAACCCACAGGTAAAAATGGTACTGACCGGGCACCATCATATGACCCGGGTTGACCGGTTGGGGAATCGGCTGCATCTGGCCTGTCCGGCGCTGCCAATCTATCCCTGCGCGTATCGTACCCTGCGCCTTCGGAAGCAGCAAGCCGATGGGCCGTGGCATTTGGCGTGGCAAACCCACAGCGCCGTCGATGCGGCGACGGTGGCAGAGGCTCAAAAAGCGGCCATGGATTCTTGGAATCAGATAGGCTTTGACAGCGAATTCATCGAATCGCATCTTGAGTTTGCGCGGGGCAGCGACTACGACAGAAACGGCACCACGGAAATTTCCACCAGTGCAGCCGTACAGATTGAAAAATTTGAAACCGACGAGCGTTGACGCGCAGCCGGCCGGCACAGTCCATCTTCGTCCCGCCCACTTGAAAGGGGCGCTGCTAACATTTGCGTCGGCGGCCTGTATTTCGGTGACGTTCATTGCCGGAAAACAGGCCATGCAGAGCCTTTCGCCGCTGGCCTTTACGCCGGTCTGGTTTGCGGCGGCCTCGCTGTGGGGGACAGGATTTTACGTGGCACGCCACGGCTTTACCGTACCGCCGGGCCTGCACCGCAAAACTGTGCGCCCCCTGCTGTTGTTGGGGCTGTTCAACGGATTAGCCAATCTTTTGCTCTTTACCGCCATCAATCTGGGCGACCCCACCCTGGCTGCCTTTTTTAGCCGCAGTGAAACCGTGTACACGGTGCTGCTGGGGGCGCTGCTGCTGGGGGAGCGCATGCTCCGCTACCAGTGGGCCGGGGTGGGGCTGGCTGTGGTTGGGGCCGGGGTGATGACCTTTCGCGGCGGCAGCGTGGTAGGGCTGATGTTCCTGATCCTGCTGATCTCCAACTTCTTTTTATCGCTCAGCACGCTGGTGGCCAAACGATATGTAACGACCGTGCCGCCGCTGGTGCTATCGACGGTGCGCACCATTTTGATGCTGCTCATGCTGGGCGTAATCGCGCTGGCAGCGGGCCAACTGGCCTGGCCCAACCTGACGGCCTGGCTGTGGATTATTGGCGGCGCATTTTTTGGCCCGTTTTTAAGTTACGTGCTGTTTTACAAAGGGCTGCTCTACCTTGAACTGGGCAAAGGGGCCGTAATCCGTTCGATGCAGCCGCTGTTTGTGGCTATTTATGGGCTGCTTTTGTTTGGCACCACCATCACCGCCCAGCAATTTCTGGGCGGGCTGATGATGCTTGTGGGCGTGGCCCTGATGCTGTGGCAAAAAAATGGAAAACAAAGGGGCTGAGAGTTGGGAATTGGGAGTCAGAAAAAGAGGGAAATCGCAAATCGTAAATCCAAAATCCAAAATCGTAAATAAGAGAGAGGTTTATTTAATGACAAACCAACCGATACCAACCCTGCGCGATATTATTGCTGCTCGAACCAACGTATATCGTTATTTGAAACCGACTCCGCTCTATCACTATCCCAGCCTGAGTGAGTTGGTGGGGGCAGAGATATGGATCAAGCATGAAAATTATCAGCCGGTGGGCGCATTTAAAGTTCGCGGCGGGGTGAACCTGGCTGCCCATTTGAGTGAGGAGGAGCGGAAAGGGGGCCTGTTTACGGCCTCAACCGGCAATCATGGGCAGAGCATTGCCTTTGCCGCCAAGGTATTGGGGATCAATGCTACTATTGCTGTGCCTGAAGGGGCCAATCCCGGCAAAGTGGCCGCCATGCGCGGCCTCGGCGCAAATGTGATTTTCTACGGCCAGGATTTCGATGCGGCCCGCGAATGGGTGGCTGCTGAAGCCGAAGCCCGGCATGGTCGTTTTGTGGGACCCACCGAAGCCTTGCTAATTTGTGGTGTTGGCACCTACACCCTGGAAATTATTGAGGATCTGCCGGATGTGGATACCATCATTGTGCCGGTTGGTGCGGGTAGTGGGGCCTGCGCTACCAGCATTGTGGCTAAAGGCATCAACCCAAATATTCAGGTTATTGCCGCGCAATCGGCCCAGGCTCCGGCCATGCAACAAAGCTGGAAATCCGGCCAGATGGTAACTGCCAAAATGAATACCTTTGCCGAAGGGGTAGCGACCCGGGTGCCTTTTGCCAACACGCAGCGCATCATGCGCAAATATCTGGATGATTTTGTATTAGTGGATGATGCGGCCATTAAAGCGGCGGTGGTTCTGCTGCTGGAGCACACTCGCAATCTGGCCGAGGGGGCCGGCGCCATTTCGCTGGCAACGGCGTTGCAAATTAAAGAACGACTGGCCGGAAAGAAGGTGGTTCTGATTCTGAGTGGGGGTAATTTGTCGCTGGAGAATTTGAGGAGTATTCTTGCCGATTAGTTTAGTTTTATAGAGTTCAAAAGTTTAATGCGTTGTTCATTTGCCGGCAGTTTAGCAGCACCGTGTGCAAGTTATACTGAAATTAGTTTCAAAACGGAACTTTTTGACACCCGTCATTCCCGTACGCTTTTAGCGGGAATCCACGTTTGTAAGCCCAAATGGATGCCCGACCGCAGGTACATTCGGGCATAACAAACCATCACCAAAAAGTTCCGTTCTCATTCTGTTTTCAGTATAGCAATGTTGCACATAACTCCATTTTTGAGCAAAATTTGCCAAACTCAACTCATTAAATTTTCTTGTAACAACCAATGACACCCAAACAGAAGCCGCCTATGAAACGGGCTTTACACGCACCGGAGTTGTCACGATCCTGACGGCTCACCACCAAGAATGAAAATTACCTCTCCCCGTTGCCGGCGCGATTCCCCTCTCCCAATTTGGGAGAGGGGTTGGGGTGAGGGCCTATTTACAAAGGAGTGTACCATTATGACCGAACAATCGTTTTACAAATGGGAAGACATGCCCCAAACCGGGATGACTCCGGACATCAGAATGCGGCTGGTGAGCGGGGAAAAGGTGATGTCGGTGCAGGTAACGCTGGATAAAGGGGCGGTGATTACCACCCACCAACATCCCCACGAGCAAATCAGCCATATTTTATCCGGCAAGCTGGAGTTTGATTTGGATGGAAAAAAGAAAGTGCTGGAGGCGGGCGACGTAGCCCATATGCCACCCAATGTGCCGCACACGGTTGTAGTGCTGGAAGACTCTGTGGTTATTGATATTTTCAGCCCTCCCAGAGAAGATTTTCTGGGTACCGGTACGCCGGACTATATGAAAAAATAGAATCTTCTCAATAACCTGAGGCGAAGCTCGGGCCGGCCTCCTGACCGTGCCCGACGGCGACTCGGTCGGAGACCGGCCACAGCCTTTCCCCGACAAATTGGGAAGATGCAAAAAATAGAAAAAGAGATTAGCATTCTTATGAAAACCATCGATTTACGAAGTGATACGGTAACGCTGCCCAGCCCGGCTATGCGCGAGGCTATGGCCACAGCTCCTCTGGGCGACGATGTTTACGGGGAAGACCCAACTGTAAACAAACTGGAAGCTCTGGCCGCCGACAAGCTGGGCAAAGAAGCCGCAATTTATGTAACCAGTGGCACCCAAAGTAATTTTCTGGCTCTGTTGAGCCATTGTGAGCGCGGCGACGAGTACATTGTGGGACAAACTGCCCACACCTACAAATACGAGGCCGGCGGGGCTGCGGTGCTGGGTAGTATTCAACCCCAACCCCTTGATTTTGAACCGGACGGTACGCTGAATTTGGAAAAGGTGAAGGCGGCCATCAAGCCGGATGATTATCATTTTGCCAAAACACGGTTGCTTTGCCTGGAAAATACACAGGCCGGCAAAGTTCTGCCACTGGAATATCTGGCTAAAGCCAGGGCCGTGGCCCGCGAACACAACCTGGCTATCCATCTGGACGGCGCCCGCATATTTAATGCCGCCACCAAACTGAATGTGGATGCGCGGGACATTGCCCAACATTTTGATTCGGTGTCGGTCTGCCTGTCAAAAGGATTGTCCGCCCCGGTGGGTTCGGTGCTGTGCGGTTCGGAGGAGTTGATCAAAACAGCCCGGCGCTGGCGCAAGATGATTGGTGGCGGCATGCGGCAGGCCGGCGTGATTGCCGCTGCGGGAATTGTAGCGCTTACGGAAATGATTGAGCGCATGAGCGATGACCATGCCAACGCCCGGCGTCTGGCCGACGGCCTGGCCCAAATTCCCGGTATCGACGTTGACCTGGACACGGTACAGACGAACATGGTCTTTTTCGCCCTGGCCGAGCCGGTGATTGGAAAGTTTAGTCCGTTTCTGGCAGAAAAAGGGATTATTATTGGCGATGGTCCCTATTCAATTCGGGCCGTCACGCATTACGGCATCAAGCCGGCAGATATTGAAGTTGTTATTCAGGCTGTGTCCGAATGCAGCCGCACTTTTCTAAATTAAGCTTCGAGGTGATTAATAATGGCAAAGAAACTATACAGCCCTGTGGCCGGCTACGACGAGTTAAAGCGGGTTGAAGGAGAAATTAATGCCGCGCAGACCGTGGATAAAATTCGGAAGATTGTGACAAAAGATGGCCCAAAAGTGGGCTACAAAGCCTTTTGTTATATGCTGGGAGGCAAAATGACTCCGGAAGAAATGAAGCCCGACGACGCGTGTGAACATGCGTCTGCGTTGGAACAGCAGGGCAAAGCAAACGAGGCAATGGAAATTTACAGGCGAGTGGCAGCGGTTCATCCCGATCACCCCCTTGCCAAAGAGAAAGTTGTGTAACAAAACAGAATTTATGGAGTTATAGAGTTGGGTGGGTGGTTGTCTGCAACTTGCAACTTGCAACCTGTAATTATAAATTTATGAATAAAGGAGAGTAGACATGGCAACACAAAATGGTTCAGGAAATGGTGCCGGACAGGAAAGCGGCACATGGCGAGTAAAAGTTGGATTAGCCCAAATGCTCAAAGGCGGGGTGATTATGGACGTGGTAACGCCGGAGCACGCCAAAATTGCAGAAAATGCCGGGGCCTGCGCCGTGATGGCGCTGGAACGCGTTCCGGCCGATATCCGGGTGGATGGCGGCGTGGCTCGCATGAGCGACCCCGGAATGATCCAGAGCATTATGGAATCGGTTTCTATTCCGGTGATGGCCAAAGCGCGGATTGGTCATTTTGTAGAAGCCCAAATTCTGGAAGCCATCGGCGTAGATTACGTTGACGAGAGCGAGGTGCTTACCCCCGCGGACGAAGCCTATCATATCAACAAACACGCTTTCAAAGTGCCGTTTGTGTGCGGCTGCCGTAATCTGGGCGAGGCGTTGCGTCGCGTGGGCGAAGGCGCGGCGATGATTCGTACCAAAGGTGAACCCGGTACCGGCGACGTGGTTGAAGCTGTTCGGCATGCCCGTACGGTGCTGGGTGATATTCGCCGGTTGCAAAACATGCCCGATGAAGAGTTGATGACCTATGCCAAAGATATTGGCGCACCCTATGCCCTGGTTAAAGAAACCAAAGGGCTGGGCCGTTTGCCGGTGGTCAACTTTGCAGCCGGGGGCGTGGCTACGCCCGCAGATGCCGCTTTGATGATGCAATTAGGCGTGGATGGAGTTTTTGTTGGCAGTGGCATTTTTAAGAGCGGTGATCCCGCCAAACGCGCCAAGGCCATTGTTGAGGCCGTAACCCATTACAATAATCCCGAAATTCTGGCAGAAGTCAGCAAGAATCTGGGTGAACCGATGGTAGGCATCAACGTAAGTAGTTTGTCTCAGGAAGAAATGCTGGCAGAGCGCGGCTGGTAGTTTTGCCAAACATTTCCAAAAAATAAAAAAATGTGGCGGCCTGGACTATCATTTGGAAAATATGCCCTGTTCAGGGCCGATCAGGACCAATGAATGCTTGACGTTGGCTGCCGGTTTTTATAAAATAACAGGCACAGGAGTTTTTTGAAGGTGCTTGATTAATTATGAATTGCACGATTTTTCGCCAGGTTAAGAAAACTCTGGTGCATATCGTGCAATTTGTAATTTATGGCGACGGGGCAAACCTGATTAGGATGATTGGTAAAACATAGAGTTAGTTTGGAATAGTTGCAGGGTCGTAAGGAGTTTTATAGTGTTGTCGCCTTTGTTAACATCAGGAAAACGAACTGTTTTTGTTCTCAAAAACAATGATGAAGCGATTGCCCGGTGGGTGTCTCACGTAATCAGCCCCCATGTGGTGGGGCTGGTAATCACTGCGGTAATGTCTATTTGCTACAGTGACAACCCCATGGAAATATTGGGTTGGCTGGCTGCGCTTTTGCCCTTAATTATGATACCTCCCCTGGCTTATATCATGTGGCTGGTGCATACCGGCGCATTAGAAGATATTTATATGCCCCGTCGAGAAACACGGGCGCGCCCACTGACGGTGCTGATGATGTGGCTGTTGGTCTGTTTGGGCCTGGTGAGGTATTGGACCACGCCACCCATTGTAGAGGCGCTTCTTATAACTACGCTGGTATTGGTTGGCGTATTAAGCGTTGTAACCCTGTTTTGGAAGATTAGTTTTCACGGGGCAACAATTTCTGCAGCGGCTACCGCCACAGTGATGATGGCGGGCACATGGACGTGGCCGATAATGTTGCTTGTGCCGCTGGTAGGCTGGTCTCGCATTCGGTTGTTGCGCCATACACCCCGGCAGGTTATTTACGGCTCGCTGGTTGGCGCATTTATTGCGCTGATTGTGGTTCATGGTGTGCTGTTGAGGTGGTTATAACCAAAGGCTGTGCAAATCAAAAAGGCCATCACCTTTGTGATGGCCTTTTTTTGTGCCATATAATTGTTCGTTACCCGACAAACCTTTCTGGAAGCTCGGTTTTAGACCGAAAGTCCCCGATAATTAGAGCAACCTGGCTCTATAACAGCTTTCAGGAAGGTGAACCTATCCAGATGTCGGGTAGCGAGTTAAATTGTTTGATTGCCCGCTGGTGAAGATGTATAATACGTGCCGGAAGGATTGATTGATTCACATTTTGGAGAAGAAGATGCGCCCTTTGTTTTCGTTTGCCCGTTTTATCCCCCCGCTTTTGTTATGTTTAACCCTGGTGACCACCACCGCTTGCTCACTGACCGACCGTGAAGCGCCGGAAGAGCAGATAAACAACCCCACGCCCAAACTGGCGGTGGTGGTCTTTGCCACCGAAGACCCCAATGCGGTAGCGCCCAGCGCCACGCCGCTGCCCACCCTCCCCTCTACCGAGGTTCCGCCGGCAACACCCACCCCGGCCGCAACGGTCGGAATGGGTGTTAGCGGCGGTCCGGCCTCGGAGCCGGTGGAAGCCGTAAATGCCGACGCCTTTGAAAAATACGTCGCCAACCGCCCGCCGGACGTGAACCCGCTCACCGGCCAAAAGGTCAATGAGGCCAGCTTGCTTGAACGCCGCCCGCTGATGGTGCGGGTGGGCAACGATCCCATCGCCCGGCCGCAGTTAGCTCTGGATGAAGCGGATATGGTGTACGAAGAAATCACCGAATGGTGGATCACCCGCTTTACGGCTATCTACCTCAGTAAAGACCCGGCTATTGTTGCCCCCGTTCGCTCGGCCCGGCTGATCAATTTAATGCTGGTGCCCCAGTATCAGGGCGCGCTGGCCAGTTCCGGCGGCTCAGACGGGGTGCGCTGGGAATTGTCTCAATCAGACATTGTTGATCTGGATCAGCTATTTGTGCCTGGCCCCTATTTTCATCGCGAGGGTGAAGGCTGGCAAACCCGCGCCGCCTTTGATGCGACCCTGGCCCGGGACTACCTGGCTGAAGAAGGTTTGGAAAGCGACGTCAACCTGCGCGGTTTTCTGTTTAGCGAAACTCTGGACGAAAGAGCAATGCCTGCCGGCGTGGTGAGCGAGGCCAAAGAGGTGATTATCCCCTTCCCCCAACAGACCAGCAAAGCTACCTGGAGCTACGATTCCGGCAGCGGTAAATATTTACGGGCCACCACCGGTGAGATACACACCGATAATAACGGCAACCCATTGGCCGCTGCCAACGTAATTATCTATTTTGCCGATCATCAGGCCACGAACATTGTGGAAGATGTCAACGGTGCCACCTCCATTCGCATTGTCATCAACGGGCGCGGCGCAGCCTGGCTGCTGCGCGACGGCAAAATCATCAAAGGCAATTGGGAAACCGACGGCACAGAAACGCCCCTGTTTGTTTTTGACAATGGCGAGGTGATGCCCCTGAAACCGGGCAACACATGGGTGCAGGTTGTCCCGCTGGAATACAAAATTACGGTTGACGGCACCGAATACAGCTCGCAGCCCGGCGTAGCGCCGGCAGAAAACCTGGACGCTGCTCCAACCGCAGAAGCCACAAAGCCCCCCCCATCGCCAACATCTACCCCTATTGGCGCCCGCCCCCAGGCAACGCCGGAAGGGGAGTAATTGGGGTGGCGCCGGGCTAACAGGTTGTTGGGGGGGGATGTGTCTTTCTGAAATTTCCAGTTTTCTTTAAGTATGTCAGTCCACCAGTAATTCCCGGTTTGACAATTATTGTCGGCATTTCAGAGCAGAATTTTCGGAATGAT
>CAYWSS010000123.1:0-10795 GCA_964460505.1 uncultured Caldilineaceae bacterium
GGGTTCGCCCGGATGCGCATTGACCAGTAGTTTCCCGTCTTGTGTCCAGCGGGGTGCCTGTAGATCCAAATCGCCGGGATGTTCAAGGTAGGTAAGCAAGCCATCGGCCAGCCGCAAAATAACCACCCCCTCGCATGGTTTGCAATATTTTACTTTGTACCCTACCACAAAGGCCAGGTAATCCCCGTCCGGCGACCAGACCACATTTCCCGTTGGCCCAATTTCCGAATCTTCTTCCAACCAGATATGTGTCAGGGCGCCATCTGTAGTAACAGTATAAAGTTTTATGCGCTCGGTAATAGCAATGGTATCGCCATGGGGAGAAACACTCTCGCTCACCGGCGGAATCAGCAAATGTCCTTTAAATCGTTTGTAGGCGGGCATCTCCTGCACAAACTGGCGTTGATCGCTGGCAGATGCCGTGGGCGTACCCTGCGGCACCAATAATTGAGGGGTTACCGCTGTCACCAGCCCTCCGGAAAACTGGGCCGAAGCGCCGCCCCCCGCTCCCCCCGGAACAGATGCCGGCACCCCGTTTGACGCAGCGTTCGGCGTACCCCAAACCATCAGCGATGGAATGGTTACAACAGGAATAGCATCAGAAACAAAGTTGCTCGACACAAGGTTGGCGGCAACCCAGGCAAATTGCCCATCCGGGGTAGCGACCAACCACCAATTTGCTACTTGATCGCGCCCGACAATTTCAACGCTGTCATTAAATGACAGAATTCCTACCTCGTTGTATTCCGTACCGGGGCCGCTTCTCAATGTTACCGCGCTTTGGTCGGCCACCAGAAATGGAATGGGGGTGGCCGTGGGGGTAGAGGTAGGGAGTGCAGCCACCGGTACATTCATATTCGAGCGTAAAAACTCTACTTCTCCGGAAAGCAACTGCACCTGCCCCAGCAATGAATCCACCACCGCAGAGGTAGGGGTGGCAGTAGGAATAACTTCACGGCTTTCAGTGGGTTCCGGCGTAAAAAATGCTACTTCCTGAGATACGCCAACAGTCAATGCGTTTGTAAAGGCACAAACAACGCAAAACAGAAGAACCGCAGTTAACGTGCCACATGTAAATAACAGGCCAACCTGCGTACCGCAGCCGCCAACAAATAGTTTGCCGACATTACTATCCCACAGCCGATTCATTATTTCCACCAATCTGCTCTGGAACGAGCGTCCAAAAATGTACCGTTATCCCGAATACCTACAATCAGTTCATCCCTGGCTCTGCCAACCGGGGTATCGAGCGTTAGGCCGGGCAACTCGTTCCCCTTGCTTTCTCTAAAAAGTTTCAACAGATTCGGGTCAACGTCCAAACCCCAATAATGTACGGTATATCCCTTAACTACATTTCCATTTCTGGTGTAAACAAAGGTTAAAGAATCCTCGTCAGCATAGAGCAAGGTGGCGTAATATTTTCCGTGATAAATATCCCGCTCTGTAGGAGGAATATAAACAGGTTCACCGGGGGTGGTTTTGATACCAACCAGTATTGCCTTATCATCTTCTATCAACTTGCCTTTGGAGTTACTGCCCCAATCCCAGCCGTGGACCGCATAGGCTGCCACAAAATTGGGTTCAAATATTTTCTGGAAATCCGGCGCGTTTGGGTCGGAGCCGGCATTGTCAATATCCACCAGCGCCAAATCTTCATCAATCTGCTCAGGTTCTCGCAGTTTTAGATTCAAATCGCCGTGAGTCTCGGCCGGCCTGCTTTCTCTTTCACCTTCAATTGGAATTTTGCTGTAGGTGTTAGAGGAAACAAACGGCGCTTGGGCTTGAGTGGCCTGGCTATCTGCGGCAGGGGGGGCACCTGCCGGGTCAACCGGGGCCGACTGTTGAATTCCGGTGGTGCCGGTATCCGGCAAATTTACCGTAGCGCCGGCCGAGGTGCCGGCGGTTGGATTAATGGGAACGGCCTCTCCCGGTGAGGCCGGCGGCACGTAAGCCGCCGGGTTTCCGGAATCTGGAGCCTGGGTGGTAGCCAGTGCTGCTACAGTGCTTCTTTGGGTTTCTACCTGAACATTGGCCGGAACCGGAGTAGCAGAAGGGGTGGGGGTAGCGGTTACCACCACCACCACCGGGGTGGCTACGCTTTGCGCAGCAACAACCGGCGTTCCGGCCGGCTGCGCCATGGCCAGGGCTTGCGTGGCGGTAACAACAATGACCGGCGGCGGTGTGGGAGAAATCCTGTTAACCGTAATTTCCAGTTCCGCCAATTGCCACCCCAAATACAGATTCAGGGCCACCGATGCCATCAGCATAACCATTAATATCAGGGACAGGACAATTGTGAAACTGAGAGAAATACCTCCCAAAAACCACAACAAGCAGCCGGATGTTGCACATCCGGGTGAAGAAACTTCGTGAGTTAATTCGGCTCCAGCTACACCATTTTCCATTTTCTTCTACCTCGTCACAATTTTTCTGCTAACAACGCCACCAGCCCCCGAAACCATCCAGACAAAGCTGTGTGGTTTGCCCGTTATGGCTAAAGGTGATGGTGGACACATAATCACCTTGATCAACTACCGTAAAAAAGGTAACGGAACTGGTTTCTCCGGGAGCGGGGCCAGACCCCGGGTACCCGTAATAACAGGCCATCACTGTTTTACCTTTGGAAGTTGTAAAATTTACAGGCCAGTTATCCGGTACAGGTTGATTGGAGTTGTTGGTAAGTAATAGTTCAACATTAAAGCCCCGGTAGTATGGTTTGGTATCGTCAAAATTGTCCGTGTCCCAGGCCGTACATGGATCCCCGCGATCCCAGCCCCAGGGTTCTTCGTAGCGATGTTGGGACCCCACCCGCAAATCATACAAAACATCAGTTGATGGCGGCGGGTTAAAAACAGTCCCGTCATCACCGGGAGCAGGAGCAGCCGGGGGAGAATCAACGGCAGCCAGGTTTCCGTACTCCAGTCCTGTAATCAGCCAGACACCATCTCTTTTTTCCAGTTGATAAATACCCACATCCGGGTGAAGCGTGCCGTCCAGCACAACACCCTGGTGAACACCCGACGCCTGATTGCCATCTACCTGAATGGATAATCCAACCAGAGCCACCGTAGACGGGCCAGATGAGAAAAACGCCTCGTAACGGCGCTGAATATTAGCCCATCCGCGCCACACAGTATCATCCGCGGGGTCGTCCGGGGTTCCACTGTGATCGGTTACGACTGCGTCGGATGTGTACAAAGTCTGTAAAAGTCCCAAATCCTTGGTGATAACCCCGCTCACCTCATTATTAATAACCGTTTGTACCTGGCCCACATCTTCCAGGGGTAACGCGGTTACCGGAATTGGCGTGGCAGAAATGGGGGCCATAGGTGATGCCGCTTCCGCCTCCGGTTGCCGGGCCTGATTAGTGGCGATAATTGCGGCATCAACCGTGGCCTGAATATCAACGCCCGCCTGCACTGTTTCATTGACTGCTACAGCAACGGTGGCTTCAACATCAACGTTTGCGGGTGCGGTAGATACATTACAGGCCAAAGCACTGACCACCAGCACAACCGTAACAATCAAAAGGTTCTTTCGAGCAACCGGACAAACAACTTTTGAGAACATTGATCCTCACAAAATTTTATTGTGAAAACTTACGGGAGCAGGTTGGTGAAAAGGCAACAAGGGCAATAAAGATAACAAGCGACTGCTGTTCAGGAATAATTTAACAGTGTAATTAATGCAATTAAATAGTATCACAAATTGTGGCAAAGTTCAACATAACGTAGGGAACTTTATTATGGTTAAGTAAATACCCGGGGTGGCGGCGAAACTCTGTGGTCAGTTAACGTTCTCATTAGATGTGGCCAACGCTGTGCAAAGTCAAACGAAAAAACGCGCCTCACTCAATGAGGGGGGGCGTTTGGCGATGCGTTGGGGCGTGTGAATTTTTCTAAATCTCTACCCTTAAACAAACTCAAGATAATGGGGGGGGCATAGAGCCGGCGCTTACGCAATGGTTCCGGCGATTCAGTCTTGCATAGTTGGCGCAGGCGTTTCATTGTGGCTGCTGACTTGAGCAAGTAAATCGGCTCCGGAGAGGGGCCAACCTCTTTTGTCCACAAGGGCGGCGATAGATAATTTCCAGCAGATGGGCTTGTTCCTCCAGGGATAAGCGTTCGACTACTTCAATAGTTTCTTGCAGAGCCGATGTTTGTGAGATCATCATTTGCGCCTCCAAACCACATAATAGTTGACAGGATTGTAGCACACAGTTGAAGGCTATTTAAAATCCCGTCTCCTGATTTTTATCACCAAAGGGCCATTGACACCCCCCAAGGAGCGCGCCCGGCCCCTTGGGCAGCAACGTGGCCGCATAGCAACCGCAGGTACGCCTGGGGCACGGTCGGGGGGCCACCGGTGGGATTGGGCTGCAACGGCGACCCGGCGCGGGGTTGTACCGGCGCCCCTGGCCCAGATGCACCAGCCCGGTAGCAGGGTCGGCGAGGGCGGTTTGCAGGTCGGGGGATGATAATTGTGAATAGCCAATTGCCAATTGTGAATGGTTAACGGCTTTAGATTCGCGCTTCTGTTTCTTTATCGAAGAAATGAACTGCTTCCGGTTTGAAGGCCATGTAAACCGTTTCTCCGGGTCTGACTTTGGGAGAACTGGGGGCCACCAGTTTTAGAAGCTTATTATCCAGTTGAACGGCCACAATTTGGTGCGACCCCTGCGGCTCGGACACCAGACACGGCGCAGAAATAATGGCGTTGGCTTCGCCGGTCAGCGTGATGTTTTCCGGACGAACGCCAATAACCAACTCCCGTTTGCCATGTTTTTTCAGAGCAGCCATCTGCTCGGCGGGCAATTCCAGATTAAATTGGGGGTGAGACAACCGTTCCGTACCATTTTCTGTGGACAAGGTTACATCCAAAAAATTAGTGGGCGGCGTGCCGATAAAATCGGCCACAAACAGATTGGCGCTTTCATCGTAAACCTGTTCCGGGGTGCCAATTTGCATAATTTCGCCGTCGCGCATTACCACAATCCGGTCGGCCATGCTCATCGCCTCGGACTGGTCGTGGGTGACAAAAACGGTGGTGGCATTGGTCGAGGTGTGAATGGTCTTTAGTTCGGTGCGCATCGAGCCGCGCAGCTTGGCATCCAGGTTTGAGAGCGGTTCGTCCATCAAAAACACCTTGGGTTTTACGGCAATGGCCCGGGCCACGGCCACCCGCTGCTGCTGCCCCCCTGATAACTGGGACGGATATCGCTCCAGGTACTCGCCGATATTGGTCATGCCGGCCACGTCATTTACAATTTTGTCAATCTCCGCCTTTTTCATCTTTTTTAACTTGAGGGCGTAGGCCAGGTTATCGTACACGGTCATATGCGGCCACACGGCATAATTCTGAAAAATCATGCTGATGTTGCGTTTTCTGGGCGGCAAATCGGTAATGTCAACCTCATCCAGGGTGATAGTGCCGGCCGTGACCTCCTCCAGGCCCGCCACCATCCGCATGGCGGTCGTTTTTCCACAGCCGGATGGCCCCAGCAAAACCAGAAATTCACCATCGTTTACGGTAAGGGTTAGATTTTTTACAGCCAGCACATTTTTGCCATATTGTTTGTAAACGCTGTTAAACTTTAAAACTGCCATAATTAATTACCTCTATACGGTGATTCCGCCCCACATTTGGTTGATATATTTTCGAATGAAGAAGGTGAAGATGAGGGCCGGCAGCGCCATAGCCATCCCGCCGGCAGCCACCAGATTGACCTGCCCCGTAGCGCCAATGAGCGATTGGTAGACCACCACCGGAAACGTCGGGTTGAATTGCGTCAGGAGCAGGGCCATAATGGTTTCGTTCCACGCGCCCAAAAAGGCGTACATGGCAGCGGCAGCCAGTCCGGGCAAGGCCAAGGGAAAGGTGATGCGCATAAACGCCTGAAATTTAGTTGCGCCAAAAACCAGCGCCGCCTCTTCCAGCGACACCGGAATCCCCATGAAAATACTGGCGGTAATCCACACCGTCAGGCCAATGGAGCCGATGGAATAAACCAGCGCCAAACCGAGCGGCCGGTCGTAAAGATTGATGCTGGCCAGAATCAGGACCATCGGCATGGCGATGGCCACCGCCGGAAACATTCTCACAAAAAGAACGCTGAATTTCAGCGCGTTTCTGCCCCTGAACACATATCGGGCAAAGGCGTAGCCGGCCGCGCCGCCAATAGACAGCGAAATAATTATGGAAAGCGCGGCAATCTGGATGCTTCGCCACAAGGCCGGAACCGCATCCCGCGTTACCCGGAAAAAGACCTCGTAGTTATGCCATATATTTCGGCCCCGGCTAAAATAGATTACATCTTCTGTTTCCAACCGGGCCAGTTCGGCCTCAATTTCTTCCGGGCGCATATTGGTGCTCAATTGGACCCGCATATAATTCGACATTTTTTCAAGGTCTTTGGTATCAAGCACGCTTTGATACTCGCCGTCCTGCTTGTCGTACACGCTAATCAGGTACCCTTTTTCGCTTGGTTTTGCCTCAAATTTGGTTGATAATTCGGGCAGAAGCGGCAGCGGGTACCGGTACGCTTCTCTGTTTGACAGGAAAGAAAGGGAGATTAGAAAAAACAGGGGGATAAGGATAATCAGGGCCACGCCGGAGACCATAATATAAAGCGTGGTGGTTCTGGCCAGCTTGCGATAATTAATGGGCCTTCTTTCGTTTTGTTGAATCATCGCAGTTCCTCCGGCTGTTTCTTGAACGCGCCCGAAACATACAAAAAGGCCAGCGCCGCAATTGATACAATCACCGCCACAACCACAGTATAGGTTGAAGCCATCTGGTAACTCACATCCAATCCGGATAACTCTTCGCTGTAGTAGACCACCCGTTCCAGCAGAACCGGCAGCCGGTCAAAGCCAAACAGGATAACCACAATCAACCAGATTTGAATGGCTGAAATCAATCTCAAAATTACGGCAGTCTGAATAGTGGGTTTGAGCATGGGCATCGTAATTTTGGTCAGCACCGTCCACCGGTTTCCGCCAAAAACAAGGCCGGCCTCTTTGGCCTCTTCCGGGATATTTTGCAGGCCGGCCAGCAAAATTATCATCACCGAGGGGATTACCTGCCAGGCATCGATGATGATGATCAGCATCAGGTTTTTCCAGTTTTCGCCGGTCATGTAGTGGAGTTTTTGGGTTTCTTCCAAAAAGCCCAGGTAATACAGCATGCTGTTCATCCAGCCGTGGTCCGTGAGGCCGGTTTTCCACATAGCGGCCACGGCCACCGCCGGCAGCGCCATCGGGATCATCGCCAGAAACAGAAACAGGCCCGACCCCGGGAATTTCTCATTAATCAGCAGGGCTAACATCAAGGCCACTACAAATTCCAGGGTTACGGAGAAAAACACAATGATGGCGGTATTCATAAATGCAGGCACAAACGACGGATCCTGAAAAACCATGGCGTAGTTTCCCAGCGTAAACTCACCGTTGGCGCCAATAAAACTGCCAATGGATAATTCAACGACCGGCCTGAGCCAGAATGCGGCGTAATAAATAACGACCGGCAGCACCAGCAAAAAAGGCGTAGCTTTTACCCAGAAGTTTTTCCTTTTTCTGTGTTTGATCTGTTGTTCCTGATCAACCAATGCAGTCATAACCAATCCCTCAAATTCATAAGATAGAGCCGGGAAAATTGTCTCCCCGGCTCTATCATTAGTACAGTCAAATCATCGCGCTACACCTTATTTCTTCAGCGCCTCAATTTTGGCAGCGGCTTCATCAAGCATGGCCTGGTCTACCGTGCCGTCGCCGCCCACAATCATGTCTTTAAAGACATCGTCGAATACTTGTTTTACCGCACCCCAATCCTGGTAATCGGAGCCGGGGACGCCGGAGGGTTTACCATTGGCCAGCACCAGCAGCGCTTTGTTGATAACTTCGTCAATGGCTTCGTCACCCAGGTAAGCCAGCGATTCTTCCACGGGTGGAATAAAGCCACCGGTGCCTTTGGAGACCTTTACCTGTACTTCCGGGCCGGACATGTACTTTACAAATTCGATGGCCAGATCATGATTTGGAGAATCTTTCATGACAGCGTAGCCACTAACACCGGCGATGGTGCCGATACCTTCGGGGCCGGACGGGGCCGGGCCAAGGGTGTAGGCCGTTTCGTTAGAAGCATAGGTTTGGCCCGCGCGAGCATTGTGGAATACGGTCAGCCAGGCTTCTTCACGTTTCATCGGGTCGGTGCAGTTTTCTACGTTGAATACGCCGGGAATAAAGGCATCGTGCATTGAGGCCCAAACATTCCAGGCCTCAGCCGCAGCAGGTGAGTTGATGTCGGGGAAGCCCGCGCCGTAGCTCAGGCCGGTGCCGCCAAACATGTAAACCAACGATTTACTGGGAATTCCGGTTACGCAAACTTTGCCTTCGCCTTCGCCGTCTTTAATGGCGTTTGCCCACTGGGCATATTGTTCCCAGGTCAGGCTGTCGGTGCTGGCACCTTCGGGCAGGTAGGGCAGCGCTTTGTTATTGGCCAGCAGCAGGTAAACGTCGGCGCCAACCGGCAGGAAGTATTGCTTGCCGTCTTTGTGGGTATTTTGGTTAAAGGCTTCCATATAGGTGCGGTCGGTCCAGTTAACCACAAATGGGGTCAGGTCTTCCAGGTAATCCTGTTCAAGCCAGTCGGCCATTTTACCGGCGTGAGCAATAATCACGTCGGTGGTAACGTTGCCGCTTTCGGCCTGTACCTGGGCGCGATCAAAAATGGCGTCATCGTCCAAAATCTGAAAATCTACGGTTACGCCAAACTGTTCTTCAAACGGAGCAATAATTTCGTTGCGAACAAATTCCTGCTCTTCCGGCGGGCTCCACAGGCGGGAGACAAAGACCAGGGTTTGGCCGGCCATTTCGCCTTTGGCTTCTTCCTGCGCGGCCATAGATACCCCCGCTTCTTCCGCAGAGGGGATGCACAGTTTTTGGCCCACTTCAATCACGTCCGGATTGTCGATTTTGGCGTAGCTGTCATCCGCCGCGTTGGCCGCGTTTGTAGCCTCAACAATGACCGGGTAGGCAAAAATGTCGCCAAAGAAGCGGTCGGACAGTTTCGACAGCCAGTCATCGGCCTGTACGGTGTAATCATCTGCACAGCTTGGCGCTTGAGCCATAGCCGGCACAGCGGCAATGCCGAGTACCAGCATCAACACTAAAATCAATAAAATTTTCTTCAACATAATTCTTCACTCCTTCTTGGATTTGGTGCATGAATACAGAAAATTAATTAAACTGACACAACACCTAATTTGCGGGCTATCACCTCCTTAATTTTAAGATCGTAAACAACCATCTACGGATTTAATCCACCACTTGATTGCCGAACGATGAGAGAGGGCTGCAGGATGACCTGCTTTTCCGGCAACGTCTCTCCCCTAATTACCTTAATCAGCATTTCGGCAACTTGCTGGCCTATTTGATAAATGGGCTGGTGTACGGTTGTTAAAGAGGGATGTGTTACCGCAGCCCACGGCGTATCATCAAAACCGGTAATGGCAACATCTTTACCGACCACAACCCCCAACTGGTGGGCCGCACTCATGGCTCCAATAGCCATTGAGTCGTTACAAGCGACAATAGCGGTGGGCGGGTTGGGCCTATCAAGCAACTTCAAAGCCGCTTCTCTGCCCGACTGCTGGGAAAGATCGCCTTCTACAACCAATGCTGGGTCGATGGGTAAATTATGCGTCTCAAGAGTTTCCGCAAACCCTTTTAACCGGTAGTGGGCAAACATCAATTCTGGGGGAGCGCCAATAAAGGCAAAGCGAACATGCCCCAACGCCACCAAATGGTTAACAAGCATTGTTATGCCTGCCTGTCCATCTTCATCAACAAGTGGAAAATCATCGGCCACTTCCGTTCTTCCAAACGCAGCAAACGGATAATTATGCTCCAGCAGCAAAGCGATACGGGCATCATTGCAGCGGGTTCTGACAATAATAAAACCATCCACCCGGCGGCTGCGCATTTTTTTATGATACCCCTCAAGCTCTACCTCCCCGTGCGGGCGGGTTGAGACCAGAAGATCAAAATTTTGGGCAGCAACAGTATGGCCAATTCCGGCCAGAAATTCGCTAAAAAAGGGGTCGAATAAGCGAGAGCCGGTAATGGGTAAAATTATTCCCAACGTATCTGCCTGCTGCTTCTGTAGTTTTTGAGCAAAGCTGCTGGGAACATACCCCATTTCCTGAGCAGTTTTTTTTATCAGTTGTCGCGTGTCTTGACCGACGTCATCATAGTCGTTGAGCGCCCGTGAAACTGTAGTTACAGAACGCCCGACACGCCTGGCCACATCTTTGATAGTTACCGGCATAATGAGTTTAATTTAAAGACTTACGCTGCTGAAATTTTAAAAGCGCTCCCAGGAATGTGTTTCTAAATAGAATTCCGTGGCAATCAGAAATCACGCGTCGTCGGGAACAATAAAATGAAGGTTTTCCTGAATAGTTCTTTTGGTAAACTTGCCCCAGGATTTGATACTCTCGCTGGATGCTTTGCATAACATTCTTAGCTGGCCGGCAACATCTGGGAAGTCCCCCCAATGCTGTAACAGCCCAAGCCGGATTGGCTGCAAACATTATCCAAAATTCGTGCTCAGTGTACCCCGAAACGTTTTGGGTGTCAAGATAAAGTTCCTACAACTGGGGCGATTGAATTGTTGATTTTAAGGCTATTGGTAATACCAAAACAACGGGCGGCAAATATCATAAAATTTGGTAATTACTCAGATGTAAGCATTTGTAACCGTTTAGTAGCGCCCTTTTGCCGTTTTTACCCCCCCC
>CAYWSS010000124.1:0-10786 GCA_964460505.1 uncultured Caldilineaceae bacterium
AGGGTAAGCAGGGTGTTTTTGCCAATGAGTCCGACTTCTCCGACAGGCTGCTAGGGAAAGTTCCAGAAAATGAAACGCACTAACATTTCAGACTCGTACCCCCTTTCCCCCATGCAGCAAGCAATGTTGTTTTACAGTGTGTATACTTCCGGGTCTGGGCTTTACGTGCAGCAAATGATCATCAGCCTGCAGGAAAGGCTGGATGTTTCGGCTTTTATACAGGCCTGGCAATACGTTTTGGCGCGCCATCCTGTTTTGAGAACAAGCTTTTTCGGGGTAGACTCCGGTAATCCTCATCAGGATGTATATGGGCCGGTTAGTTTACCATTTGCCCGGCAGAATTGGCGTGACTTATCTGCCGAACAGCAAACAAAACAATTAGAGGCGTACCTTCAGTTAGACCGGCAACGTGGGTTTAAGTTAGACGAACCGCCGCTTATGCGGTTGTCTCTATTTCAAATGGCTGAAAACCATTACCAACTTGTCTGGACATCTCACCATGCGCTGTTCGATGGCCGCTCCCGGCTGCTGATTATAAAGGAGGTCTTTGCTTTTTATGAGGCTTGTTTTCAGCAGCAAGATTTGCAGATTGCGCAGCCCCGGCCGTATCGAGACTACATAGAATGGTTACAACAGTACGATTTATCCTCAAGTGAAATCTTTTGGCGGCAAGCGCTTAAAGGTTTTACTGCCGCTACCCCTTTAACCGTAGATCGACCGCCGGCTGCTCTGCCCCCCAGCGAGATAACCTGTCACGAGCAGGAAATCCGGCTTTCAAAGCAACTGACCACAACCTTACGCTCACTGGCTCAACAGCATAATGTAACCCCTTACACATTTGTTCAAGGCGCATGGGCGCTGCTGTTAAGCCGCTACAGCGGCAACGATGATGTCCTCTTTGGCGCCACAAGGGCGTGCCGTTATTCAACAATTGAGGGGGCCAAATCAATGGTAGGGTTATTTATCAACACCCTCCCGGTTCGGGTGCAAGTGCCCCCCCAAACATCCCTTTTGACCTGGCTAAAAGAACTTCGCGCGAACCATGTTGCCTTGCGCAACTATGAACATACACCGCTGCCCAGGATTTTGGGGTGGAGTGATGTTACCGGCAGCGCCCCATTATTTGAGAGTGTTTTGGTTTTTGAAAATTACGATCTGAATACGATTCTCAAGCAGCAAGGCCCGGAGTGGGCCAATCGGGAATTTCAACTTCTCCAGCAGACAAATTATCCACTCACGGTGGCCGGACACACGGGCGAGAACCTGGCATTATCTATCTCGTACGACTGCCACCGTTTTGACGGGGCAACAATTAGCAGAATGTTGGGGCATCTCAAGACCCTGCTGGTTGGAATGACGGCTAATCTTGAGAATCCGATTTCGCATCTGTCTCTTTTGACAGAGGCCGAACAACACCAACTGCTGGTGGTCTGGAATGATACTCAGGCCGATTACCCTCAAAACCGGTGCATTCATCAACTCTTTGAAGATCGGGTAAAGCAAACCCCCGCTGCAATCGCGGTCACTCACAAGGACAAGCAGCTAACCTACCGGGAGCTCAATGCAGATGCTAACCGGTTGGCCCATTATCTGAGAAAGCAAGGGGTTGGGGCCAACGTAATCGTTGGAATATGTATGGAGCGCTCATTGGAAATGGTGGTTGGGCTGCTGGCTATTCTCAAGGCTGGGGGAGCATATTTGCCGTTGGACCCCACTTATCCACCAGACCGATTGGCCTTTATGCTGGAAGATGCCCAGGTATCGTTGTTACTAACCCATAAATCAGTGGCAAATTTACCCAGGTATAAGGCACACCTTGTTTATGTGGATTCAGATTGGGGCGCAATCTCCACTGAGAGTGAGGAGAATCCTGGTAACGGTGCAGTGCCGGAGAACCTGGCCTATGTGATTTATACCTCGGGCTCTACCGGCAAACCTAAAGGAGTAGGGATTGAACATAAAAATTTGCTCAACCTTATCTATTGGCATCAACGCGCATTTTCAATATCGCGAGCAGACCGGGCAACACAAATAGCCAGACTGTCTTTTGACGCAGCAATCTGGGAGTTATGGCCCTATCTCACCACTGGGGCAAGTATTCATTTACTCCCCGATGAAGAAACCCGAATATCCCCAACAAAGTTTCAAAGATGGCTGATTTCTGAAAAAATAACTATTGCTTTTGTTCCAACATCTCTGGCTGAAAAAGTTTTATCATTAGCGTGGCCCGAACATTCACAATTGCGTTTTTTGCTAACCGGTGGTGATAAACTCAATAATTATCCGCCCGAGGCTATCCCATTTAAACTGGTAAACAACTACGGCCCCACCGAATGTACCGTAGTAGCCACGTCAGCTACAATCTATTCTAACCGTCAATCAGACAAACCACCGTCAATCGGCCGCCCAATTGCCAATAGTCAAATCTATTTACTGGATAAAAATCTGGCCCCGGTACCCATTGGCGTTCCCGGCGAACTACACATTGGCGGGGTTGGCCTGGCACATGGCTACCTGAATCGCCCCGAATTGACAGCCAGACGATTTATTCCAAATCCATTCAATCACCAACCGGATGCGCGTCTCTACAAAACAGGAGACCTGGCCCGCTATCTGCCGGATGGGAACCTTGAATTCTTGGGGCGCATCGACCAGCAAGTAAAGATTCGGGGATTTCGCATTGAGTTGGAAGAAATTGAGGAAGCGCTGCGCAAACATCCTTCCTTGAAGGAAGTTGTGGTTGTAGCCCGCGAAGACATGCCGGGCAATAAGCGTTTAGCGGCCTATGTAATCCCAGTCCGGGGGCAGTCTCCCGCCACTGTCAAGGAATTATCCAGCTTTTTAAGGCAGACCTTGCCTGACTATATGGTCCCGCGCATCTTTGTAACTCTGGACAACCTGCCCTTAACGCCCAACGGCAAAATCAATCGGGTCGGGCTGCCGGCGCCCGACCCGAATTATCCTGAACAGGTTGAAACTTATGTAGCCCCTTCTTCGCCAATTGAGCAAGTGTTGGCAGGAATATGGAGCGAAATACTTGGCCTCAACCGGGCCGGTATCAACGATAACTTTTTTGATGCAGGGGGACATTCACTGTTGGCCGTTCAGGTCATTTCCCGAATATGGCAGGCGTTTCAGGTAAAACTTCCGGTGCCCCGCCTGTTTGAAACGCCAACCATTGCCGGACTGGCAAAATATATAGATTCCGCGCGCAATGCCGGGCAACGATTACAAGAGCCGCCTTTACAGCCCGGCTTACGCGCGGGCAATCTTTATCTCTCATTTGCCCAACAGCGGTTGTGGTTTCTTGACCGGTTGGAGCCGGGTAATGCCGTTTTTAATATTTCTCAAGCAATTCAACTCACCGGCCCCCTTGATGTAGCCGCTCTGGAACAGGGCATCAATGAGATTATCAACCGGCACGAAGCCTTGCGCACCACCTTCTCAGATGTAAACGGGCAGCCGGTTCAAATCATTACCGCACCGTTGTCTTATCAACAAAGCCACCGTAAATTCTTGACCCTGTCCCCGGTAAATTTACGAGGGATGCCTGAACCCAAACAGGAAGCAGAAGCTCAACGGCGGGTCACAGCAGAAACCGCCCACCCGTTTAACCTGGCCAGGGGACCCCTGGTTCGGGCCACCTTACTTCAATTGGGCGAGGCGGAACATCTTCTGCAACTAACCATGCATCACATTGTCACCGATGGCTGGTCATTAAATGTATTCCTGCGGGAACTCTCAATGCTCTACAAAGCCTTCTCCGCAGGAGAGCCATCCCCACTCCCTGATTTACCAATTCAGTACGTGGATTATGCGGCCTGGCAACGTAAATGGTTACAGGGGCAAGTGCTGAACGAGCAGCTTGACTACTGGAAAAAACAACTTAAGGGTGCGCCTCCGTTGCTGGAGTTGCCCCTGGCCCAGCCCCGGCCCCCGGTTCAACGCTTTCAGGGTGATACCCAACCCGTTATATTTCCCCCGGCGCTATCCAAAGCCATCAGAGATTTGAGCCGGCAAGAGGGGGCCACTCTGTTTATAACCTTACTGGCCGCCTTTCAGGTGTTGCTGCATCGTTATACACAACAAGATGATATTGTTACAGGCACGCCTGTAGCCAATCGTAACCGGGCCGAGATTGAAGATTTGATAGGATTCTTTGCCAACACCCTGGTTATGCGCACCGACCTGTCGGGCAATCCCCCCTTTCGGCAGCTGCTGAACCGGGTGCGGGCGGTCGCTTTGGAAGCTTACGCCTACCAGGACCTGCCTTTTGAAAAGTTGGTGGAGGACCTGCAACCGGAGCGAAACTTAAGCCACTCCCCGCTTTTTCAGGTAATGTTCGTTCTCCAAAATATTCCGCAACACCCTTTGCAGTTGCCGGGCGTAACGGCCACCCCCCTGCAAATAGACAGAAAATCAGCAAAATATGATTTAACGCTCTTTGTAACCGAGAACCGGGAAGAATTGACAGGGGAACTGGAATACAATACCGGCCTGTTTGATACAGCCACAATAAAGCGGATGATTGACCACTTTCAAACCTTGTTGGAAGGGATTGTGGCAACCCCTGACCTGCCCATTTCACAATTACCCCTGTTAACAAAAGCCGAACAGCACCAACTGTTAGTTGCCTGGAATAACACAAAAGCTGACTATCCGGCAGACCAATGTTTTCACCACCTCTTCGAGACCCAGGCAATACAAACCCCTAACGCCATTGCAGTCTCATATAAAGATCAAAACCTTACCTACCGGGAACTCAACACGCGAGCTAACCAGGTGGCGCATTACCTGAAAAAACAAGGTGTTGCCCCGGAGGTGTTAGTGGGTATCCATATGAGACGCTCTCTGGAAATGGTGGTGGGGTTACTGGGTATTCTTAAGGCCGGCGGGGCTTATGTGCCGCTGGATCCGGCCTATCCCACGGCGCGGCTGGCTTTTATGCTGGAAGACTCGCGGGTGCCGTTATTGCTAACCCGGCAGCAGTTAGTGCCGGGCCTGCCCCAGCGTGAAATAAACATAATTTGTCTGGATTCAGATTGGGAGGTGATAGCGCAAGAAAGTGAACAAAACCCGGCCGTTGAAATGTTACCAAAAAACCTGGCTTATGTAATTTATACATCAGGCTCAACCGGGCAACCCAAGGGAACCCTGATTTCCCATCGCGGGTGGGTTAATTATTTAAGCTGGGCCGGTAAAGCCTACCAGGTAGCCGCAGGCCGGGGGGCGCCGGTTCATTCTTCGCTCAGCTTTGATCTGACGATTACGGCCTTATTCCTGCCGTTGCTGGCAGGGCGATGCGCCACCTTAATCCCGGAAGAGGCTGAGGTTGAGGCATTGAGTCTCACTTTGCTAAATAACAACAATTTCAGTTTGGTTAAAATTACGCCGGCCCATCTGGAAATGCTTGGCCATTTGCTGCCCGCTTCAGAAGTGACCGGTCGAACACGGCGGCTTATTATTGGCGGCGAAGCATTACGCGCAGAACAACTTGCTTTTTGGCAGGAGAATGCGCCAGATACCAGGTTGGTCAACGAATATGGGCCAACAGAAGCCGTTGTTGGCTGCTGCACGTATGAAACAACATCCGGGTCTGGCCCCAGGGGGATGGTGCCCATTGGGCGGCCCATCGATAATACCCAACTCTACCTGTTAGACCGGCACCTGAACCCTGTGCCCACCGGTATTCCCGGCGAGTTATATATTGGCGGTGACGGCTTGGCCCGAGGTTATCTGAACCGGCCGAAATTGACAGCCGAAAATTTTATCTGGAATCCCTTCAGCAACAAGCCGGGCGCGCGGCTGTATAAAACGGGAGACATGGCCCGCTACCTGCCGGACGGGAACATTGAATTTCTCGGCCGGGTTGACAATCAGGTAAAAATTCGGGGCTTTCGCATTGAATTGGGAGAAGTTGAAGCTGTGCTGCAGCAGCATCCGTCAATTACCCGGGCCGTGGTTATGGTTCACGAGAAAAAAACCAATGACAAGCAGTTGGTTGCTTATTTCGTTTCAAAACCGGGAGAAACGCCAACAACCGGGGATTTGCGCAAATATTTAAAACAGACGCTGCCTGAATATATGGCGCCTTCGGTGTTTGTGGCGTTGGACAATATTCCACTAACCCCAAACGGAAAGGTAAACCGGCAGTTGCTTCCGGTACCCAACGAAACCCGCCCTGAACTGGACAGCGCTTTTGTACCTCCGCAGACCCCGGTTGAACAGGCGTTAGCCGGGATTTGGGCAGAACTTCTTGCTCTGGAACAAGTTGGAATTGACGACAACTTCTTTGAACTGGGCGGCCATTCGCTGTTGGCTGCGCGTCTCTTTAGCCAAATTGAAAAAACGTTCAATAAAAAATTACCTTTGGCCACCCTCTTTCAAGCGCCAACAGTAGCGCAACTGGCCCCAATTATTAGCCGGAAAGCCAGCCCGGTCAACTGGTTCCCCCTGGTAACAATCCAGCCCGGAGTCTCCAAACCGCCTTTCTTCTGTGTCCATGGGTGGGGCGGTGGAGTTATTGGCTATGCTGATCTGGCTCGTTTACTTGGCCCGGAGCAACCCTTCTACGGATTGCAGGCGCGAGGATTAAATGGCATTGAGAAACCTCATACCCGGATTACAGATATGGCCTCGGCTTATCTTAAAGCCGTGCATGCCGTTCAACCTGAAGGCCCTTATTACCTGGGCGGTTATTGCCAGGGCGGGGTCATAGCCTTTGAAATGGCCCAACAACTCCAGGCTCAGGGAGAGCGGGTGGCCCTGCTGTCCCTGTTTGAATCATATGCCCCGGTTAAAATAGTGCTGTGGGATCAATTGAGGCATCCGCGTTCTGTCATTAATTTCATATGGAATCTACCTTTTTTACTTATGGACTATTGGCAACTGGGCATAGAAGGGATGCTGGTGCGTGTTCGCAGAAAAACCAGGGGCGTGTGGAAGCGTTTTACGGGCAGGGCAAAAGTGTCGGGCCAGATACACCTTGAGGATATTCTGGATGATATTTCTTATATTCCGGAAGATACTCGTACACTTATGAAAATACATGTTCTGGCCGGCAGAAACTACAAGCCACAGATTTATGCCGGCCAAATTACCCTGTTTCGAGCGCAGAGTCTGTCTCTGTTCCATTCATTTGATCCCACCATGGGCTGGAATCAATTGGCTGCCGGGGGGATAGAGATCAAAAAGATTGCCGGGGCGCATCGCAATATTTTAAAACAGCCCCATGTGCAAACATTGGCTGCACAATTAAATTCAAGCCTTGAACAGGCACAGGCCGGGATTGAGAGGGCACTTGTCCAGCCCGGACAGAGACAATAAATAAACAAAAGGAATGAGAAAGAGCGAAATGAAAAAAATTTCCATCAAACAACAGCATTTTTTATTTACCCTTGCCCGACTCGGGCCGGCGTTGCTATTGGCGGTTATCGTGAGCTTTCAACTGGCGCCGGCCGCCTATGCAGCGGGCTTTATCGTAGACACCACAAATGATACGGTAGACAGTAACCCCGGCAACGGCGTATGCGCCGACGCCGGCGGAAACTGTTCTCTGCGGGCGGCTATTATGGAAACCAATGCCCTGACCGGTTCAGATAGTGTCACCGTGCCGGTGGGCACCTTTACCTTAACCCGCACCGGCAGGCTGGAAGATGCAGCCCAAACCGGCGATCTGGATATTACCGGCAACGTAACCCTCAATGGGGCCGGGGCCACCAGCACTATTATTCAGGCCGGTGTAACTACGGCTACAAGTGTGGATCGTGTTTTTCACATCCCGGTCGGAGGCATTACCGTTGACATTAATGGGGTGACAGTTAAGAATGGTGTACCGGAAACTGACGCGTGGGGAGGCGGTCTCTTTAACGAAGGAAACGGGACGTTAAATATTCTTAATAGCACTATCTCAAATAACGAAGCAACTTATCAATCAAAGTCCGTTGTGGGGGGAGGGATAGCAAACACCAGCACTCACGGTGGCGTCTTGTTTATCAAAGATAGTGCGGTTATCGGGAATAAAGTTACGGGTGTTTTTACTACCTCAAAACGGGGTATAGGGGGGGGCATTTTTAACAACAAAGGGGCCACGTCCACCATAGTTAACAGCACAATTTCCGGGAATACCGCCGCCCATCGCGGTGGCGGCCTCCAGAACGAGGGTACGGCAGTCATTACAAACAGTACGTTTTATGGTAATGATGCACCCATCGGCGGTAATATTCGGACATTTTTCACTGGCTCTGCAACTTACGTGGCAAACAGCATCCTTGCTGCTCCAATTCAGGGCGGCAACTGTAGCAACAAGACAGGAAGCACTATTTCGAGAGGATACAATATTGAGGACGCAAATGACTGCAATTTCATATCTACCGGTGATATAACCACCACCAACCCGCTGCTTGGCCCCCTCCAGGATAACGGCGGAGAAACCCTGACCTATGCCCTGCTCCCCGGCAGCCTGGCCGTTGACGCAGGTACAAACAGCAGTTGCCCTGCTACCGACCAACGCGGCGTAGCCCGCCCCGTAGATGGGGACCGTAACGGCACGGCCACCTGTGACATGGGTGCATTTGAAACGGCCCCAATTTTCTCCGTGGCCAAAACCGCCACGGATGCTAACGGCGCACTACTGGAACCCGGCGACAGAATCACTTACACCCTCGTTCTCAGCAACAGCGGCAACCTGAGCGCCACAAATGTGACCATTTCAGATACAGTACCGGCTAACACCAGCTTTGTCGCTGATAGCGTAACTATTTCTCCACCGGGGGGAATCACCGGCACTCCCCCTGGTATCGCCGGCGGCATTACAGTAACCACCCAATCACCGGCTACTGTTACCTACGCCGTAACCGTTGCTGTTCCCGTGACCAACGGAACTGTTATCACCAACACCGTTTCTGTTACCAATTCCGATGCATCTGATCCGGTTACCGATTCTGTCAGCAGCGTGGTTTCTGCCCCGATTCTGCAAATCAGCAAAGCGGTTACACCCAATACAAACGTAGCCCGCTACGGCGAAATAACCTACACTGTGGTAGTCAGTAACAGCGGCGGAGCGGACGCCAACGGGCTGCAGGTCACAGATACCTTGCCGATCAGCGTTACCTTTGGCCGCTGGATTGAGCCGCCGCCCGGCGCGGTAACCAACACCGTGGGCGGGCGCGATCAAATCACCTGGAATGGCGCGGTTAGTGCCGGTGCGCCCGTTACCTTTACCTTTGTGGCGGCCTACACCGGCACCTACAGCGATGTGGTGATTAATACAGTCGAATACGATTATCCTGCAAACCTTGGCAGTGGTACGGCCGGGGACACCTTCACCGTCATTGGCCCGCCGGAGATCACCGTTTCTCCGGCGAGCCTGGATTTTGGCAGCCGGCACATTACGGCCGGGCCAACCCCCACGCAAACAGTAACCATTACCAATGATGGCGCAGCCGCCCTGAGCATCAGCAGCGTTAGCCTTGAGGGGGGGGATGCCGGCCACTATAAAATTGTTGGCGACAGCGGAGAAACAATGCTGCCGGCGGGAAGCAGCCGGACGGTGTCGGTTTACTTCGATCCGGGCAGTTCCGGTCTGCTGAATAATGCCAACCTGCGCATCATTTCTGATGACAGCGACGAACATATTGTGAATGTATCTCTCAGCGGCACGGGGGCGGTGCTGCAAATCGGCAAAACGGTGTCGCCCGATACAAACGTCGCCCGCTCCGGCGAAGTAACCTACACCGTGGTCATAACTAACAGCGATGGATCAGACGCCAACGGGGTGCTGGTAACGGACACCTTGCCCATAAGCGTCACCTTTGGCCGCTGGATTGAGCAGCCGTCCGGCGCAACGGTTAATAGCGCCGGCGGGCGCGATCAGATTACCTGGAATGGCACGGTTGGCTCCAGCACCCCGGTTAACTTTACCTTTGTAGCCACCCGCACCGGCAACTACAGCGATGTCGTGATCAATACAGCCGAATTTAATTATCCGGCCATCCTTACCAGCGGTACGGCCGAGATTACGTTTACTGTTATTGGGCCGCCGGAGATCACCGTTTCTCCGATGAGTCTGGATTTTGGCAGCCGGAGCATTACAGACGGGCCAACGTCCGCGCAAGTTGTGACCATTACCAATGATGGGGCAGCCGCCTTGAGCATCAGCAGCGTTAGCCTTGAGGGGGGGGACGCCGGCCACTATAATATTGTTGGTGACAGCAGAGAAACAACGCTTCCGGCGGGAAGCAGCCGGACGGTGCAAGTCAACTTCGATCCGGGCAGTTCCGGCCTGCTGAATAATGCCAGCCTGCGCATCATCTCTGATGACAGCGACGAACCGACTGTGGATGTGTCGCTCAGTGGCAGCGGTACAAGCCCGGCGCTGCAAATCAGCAAAACGGTGTCGCCTGACACAGATGTTGCCTACCACGGCGAGGTAACCTACACCGTGGTGATGAACAACAGCGGTGGAGCAGACGCCCACGGGGTGCTGGTAACGGACACCTTGCCCATCAGCACTACTTTTGGGCGCTGGATTACGCCGCCGCCCGGCGCAATTACCGGCACCGTTGGTGGCCGTGATCAAATGACCTGGAGTGGCGCGGTTAGGGTGGGAGCGCCGGTTACGTTTGTCTTTGTGGCCACCCACACCGGCAGCGGTAGCGATGTGGTGACCAATACGGCCGGTTACGCTCACCCCGCACTTGGCAGCAGCGGTTCGGACGATGCGGTTTTCTCCGTTGAGCAATTGTTGTATTACCTGCCGATTGTCCTGAGAAACTTTCCTTCTGAA
>CAYWSS010000125.1:0-10763 GCA_964460505.1 uncultured Caldilineaceae bacterium
GCTAATAAATAAGGTAACGGAGTTTAAACAGTAGTTATTTTGTCTGCTATCCTAACCCGGACAAGCCAGAACCAAAAAGAAGGGGGAGTAAGGATTAAGAAGTAAGGAATATGGAAAAACTTTTACTCCCTGCTCCCGTTGTTTGGAATTTCACAAAAGAGTGTCCCAAATTTGGGGCACTCTTTTGTGTGTGTTATAGTGGGGCTTATGAACGGAGATGTAATTTTACAAGATAACCTAAGCACCCGTTGGGTGCGATTTTCCAATCCAACAGAAGTTGTCACCGCCACATCGCTGGCTGAAGTTCGGCAAAAGCTGGAACAGGTTGACCAGGCGGTGCACCGGCGCGGTTTGCATGCCGCCGGCTTTCTGGCCTACGAAGCTGCCCCCGCGTTTGACCCGGCCTTTCAGGTAAATGAGCCGGGAGAGTTGCCGCTGCTCTGGTTTGGTCTGTACCGTCGGGCAGAGCCAGTTGACATGCCGGATACCGGGCCGGCCTACACCATCGACGAATGGATTCCAACGGTTGACCGGGCCGGTTTCGGGCCGGCACTTGCCCAGATTAAAGATTACATTGCGCAGGGAGAAACCTATCAGGTTAACTACACCATGCGGCTGCGGGCCAACTTTTCCGGCGACCCGTGGGGACTGTTTGTCAAGCTGGCGCGCTCGCAGCAGGGTGGCTTTTCGGCGTTTCTGGATACGGGGCGGCACGTCATTTGTTCGGCATCGCCGGAAATGTTTTTTCAGCGAACCGGATTAGAGGTAGAAACCCAGCCGATGAAAGGCACCGCTACCCGGGGCAGAACCCTGGCCGAAGACAATGCAAATGCAAAGTGGCTGCACAACTCGGCCAAAAACCGGGCCGAAAACGTGATGATTGTAGATATGATTCGCAACGACCTGAGTACGGTGGCCGATTGGGGCACGGTGCGCGTCCCCCACCTGTTTTCTGTAAAACGGTACCCCACCATTTTGCAAATGATCACCACCGTTACCGCCCGGACCGCGGTTTCCAGCGCTAATCTGATAGCGGCGCTGTTTCCCTGCTCGTCAATTACCGGCGCGCCAAAAGTGCGCACCATGGAAATTATTGCAGAGCTGGAAACCGGGCCGCGCGGCGTTTACACCGGCTGCATCGGCTTTATGTCGCCGGGGCGGCAGGCGCAATTTAATGTGGCCATCAGAACCGTGTGCATTGACAACAAAACCGGCGAGGCCGAGTACGGGGTGGGCAGCGGCATTGTGTGGGATTCTGACATCACGGAAGAGTACGAGGAGTGCCGCACCAAAGCGAAGGTGCTCAACGTGGAACGCCCCCCGTTTGACTTGCTGGAGACGATTTTGTGGGAAGCGGAAACCGGATATTTTTTGTTGGATTCTCACTTGCGGCGACTGGCCGACTCGGCGGAATATTTTAAGGTGCCGCTGAATTTGCCTCAGGTTAAAGCGAAGTTGAGCGCACTCGGCTCAAGCCTGCCGGCCTGTTTGCACAGAGTGCGGGTGCTGGTTGCGGAAGATGGAGAAATAACCTGCCAAGCGATTTCGTTACAGCAGCCGGGAACATCTCAACCCTGGCGGGTGGCGTTGGCTGCCACCCCCATCGATTCCGGCAATTTGTTCCTTTATCACAAAACCACGCACCGGCAGGTGTATAAGCAGGCGCGGGCTGCCCGTCCGGACGCGGACGATGTATTGCTGTGGAATGAACGGGGCGAAATAACAGAGAGTTCGATTGCCAACGTGGTGTTTCAGTTTGGCACCGAGTTGGTGACGCCGCCGGTAGAGTGCGGGTTGTTGGCCGGCACCTTTCGGAACTATCTGTTGAAAGAAAATGTCATATCGGAGCGGGTGGTTACCCTTGAGCAAGCCAAACAGAGTGACCGGATGTTTTTGATCAATTCGGTGAGACGGTGGGTGGCTGCCACCCTGGTAAGGGTGCGTCCCGAAATTCAGGAAAGCACAGGCGGGCACGGGGGGGATTCCCCCCGAATCTCTCTTGCCGCAGGTGTCCCGACTCCCTGATATCAGGGCTGCACCCCGCTTGGAACCTCAGGAAATGAAGAAAAAACAAAGATAACAAATTTATTTGCCAGCATCTAAGCAGATATGGTATAATCAGCGCTTGTTTGTCACAGTTTGTGCAATCTAGCGCAATGCCACGAAAGATGTGTTTCGGTAGGCAGCTTCTAAAAAATTTCCCTCGGACTGAGGTAGGAGAATATAATGAGTGACCAAGAATTAGCTAAAGAAGAACAAGTGACAGAGGCTGAGGAAACAGAAGTAACGGAAACTGCTGCTCCCGAGGCATCTGCCAAGGTGGAAGAAACTGCCACCGAAACAACTGAAGAGGCTGCTGTAGAAGAAGCCTCCCCCGAGCCGGCCACCGACGAAGCCGAAGACGGTTCAATTTTTGGCCTGACCCCCGGCCAACACCGGCAAGGCAAGGTAAAAAATATTACCCAATTTGGCGCTTTTGTAGATATGGGGCTGCCGCAGGATGGCCTGGTTCACATTTCTGAGCTGGCCAAAGGCAAAGTGGAAAAGGTTGAAGACGTCGTTTCTGTGGGTCAGGAAGTAGAGGTTTGGGTCAAGAAAGTCGACCGAAAACGGGGTCGCATCAGCCTGACCATGGTCAAACCCATTCAGCGAAAAATCCGCGATATTTCTGAGGATGATGAAATTAATGGAACCGTTACGCGCCTGGAATCCTACGGCGCGTTTATTGATATTGAGAGCGAACGGGACGGCCTGGTGCATATCTCCCAGATTACCCACGAATTTATTAAACATCCGGAAGAAACCCTGACCGTTGGCGAAACCATAAAAGTGAAGGTGTTGAAGGTTAACCGCAAAAAACGACAGGTTGACCTGTCGATAAAAGCGTTGATTGAACCGCCCGTGGTCGAAGCACCGGCCGTAGAAACATCGGTGGCGCAGAAAGAATCCGAAGAAATTGCGGTGGATGAACCTATTCCCACCGCAATGGCCGTCGCCTTTGCCAGTTTGCAGGGCGAGAGTGTTTCCGGTGGCCGCGCCGGCAGCAAACGTTCCTACCGCCGCGAACAACGACGACGCAAACGCCAGCAAGAAGAGATTATCTCCCGCACCCTGGCTTCGGGCGAATAAATAACAGCGCAAAGCAAAAAAGCCGGCCTGATGGCCGGCTTTTTTGCTTTGCAGGAATCAGGGGTCAGGAGTCAGGAATTAGCATTTCCCTAACCCCTGAAAGAAACCCCCCGCTCAAACTTGCTGCGGCTTTCTGCCGGCAGCGACCATCTGGCTTGCAGGGCGTCAACAAAGCGAGCGAGATCCTCTTCGGTGCCGGACTCGATCAGTTCGGCCTCAAGCTCAAGATAGTCCACAGTCCCGGCGTCACCGTGAGAGACGGCATCCAGACTGAATTCAAGGACAGGTTGCTGATTGAGCAGACCGTGGTACTTGTAGCGGGTTTGATGCACAATAAACAGCACCTCCAGCGGAGATTCTCCGGCAATCTCCTGCACCAGCAATTTAGCTTCGCCCTCCGCCCACGCCTCCGGCTGCTCCGCTTCGATGACCTGCTCAACCTCTTTGCGGCGGTGAACATTGCCCTCCGGCGGGGTGAGCGTTTTCAGGGTAAGCATCAGCTTTTGCTTGGCCGCTCTGATTCTGCAGGCGTAACCGGCCTTTAAAAAGCGCTGGCCGGCAGTATCAAGATATTGGTCGGTCACAACCCTGGTGCCGGTCGGGTTGAGCTGAAACCCGCCCAACGCCGTCAGCTCTCTCAACGCCTCAAACGTTTCCCGGTCGGGGACGGTAAATTTTACTTCGGTTTCAATTTTGGTGGCGGTTTTTTTTGCCATTTTCTAAGTTCTCCGCTCGTTCCGGATTTGAATCCGGAACGGGCAACTTGCCGGCTTAAGCCGGTTTATTATCCGGTTACATTTTTATCTTGTCGATTGAAATGCTTTAGCCTAACAACTGCCCATAGAATACCACAACTGTTTTCGCCTGGGAAACGTGAAATAAAGAACTTAATTCCGGCAATATTTTGTCCCAGGCAAAGATATGTTATAATCTGCCCGCCTCCATTTGAATTTTTGGAAATTTTGATTTTTTCCGAAACTTACAATTTGGTTGGGGGTTAAATATATCGTTGAACAAAAAACCCCTCCCTTCTTTCTCCAATAAAACAAGCTCCTGCATTGTGTTGGTTGCGTTTGGGGTGGGATAACAGCGGTTCAATATATTTCTTTTTTCGGAGGGAAGCATGAGCATGGATCCACAAATAGAACATCTGCGAGAACTCAAACGGCAATCCAAACAGGGTGGCGGAGAGGCTCGCATTCAAGCCCAGAAAAAACGGGGCAAATTAACCGCCAGAGAGCGCATCGAGCTTTTGCTTGACGAAGGTTCATTCAGAGAAGTGGATGCGTTTGTGACCCATCGCCACACCGATTTTGGGTTGGACAAAAAGAAATTTTTGGGCGATGGCGTGGTAACCGGCTACGGCACCATCGCGGGCCGGCTGGCGTACGTTTTCTCGCAGGATTTTACGGTGTTGGGGGGCAGCCTGGGCCGCGCGCACGCCGATAAAATTGTTAAACTGCAAGATATGGCCATGAAAAACGGCGCGCCGGTTATCGGCATTAATGATTCCGGCGGGGCTCGCATTCAAGAGGGGGTAGTCAGTCTTGGTGGTTATTCTGACATCTTTTTGCGCAATACCCTGGCCAGCGGGGTGATTCCCCAAATTTCCTGTATTCTGGGGCCGTGTGCCGGCGGGGCTGTTTATTCGCCCGCAATTACAGATTTTATCATCATGGCTAAAAATACCAGCTACATGTTTTTAACCGGGCCGGACGTAGTAAAATCCGTAACGCACGAAGATGTCACCTTTGAGGAACTGGGCGGGGCCGGCACCCACAGCGAAATCAGCGGCGTAGCCCACTTTGCCACCGAAAGCGATGCGCACGCGCTGTACACCATCCGCAGCCTGCTTAAATATTTACCGCGCAACAATATGGAAGATCCGCCTGTGATCGCTTCCGAGGACGATCCGCTGAGAACGGAAAGCGTGCTGGATTCTATTGTGCCCGATAACCCCAACAAACCCTACGATATGCACGAAGTGATCACCGCCATTTTTGACGACGGCGAATTTCTTGAAGTGCACGAGCATTACGCCAGAAACATTATTGTGGGCTTTGCCCGCTTGAATGGCCGCAGCGTGGGTGTGGTGGCCAACCAGCCGGCGGTGCTGGCCGGGGTGCTGGATATCAGTGCCTCCAAAAAAGCGGCCCGCTTTGTTCGCTTCTGCGATTGTTTTAATATCCCGCTGATTACGCTGGAAGATGTGCCCGGCTTTTTGCCCGGCTTAACCCAGGAGCATGGCGGCATCATCGTCCACGGGGCCAAATTGTTGTATGCCTTTGCCGAAGCCACCGTGCCAAAAATCACTGTTGTTACCCGCAAAGCCTACGGCGGCGCTTACTGCGTTATGAGCAGCAAGCACCTGCGCGGCGATGTTAACCTGGCCTGGCCCGGCGCAGAAATTGCGGTTATGGGGCCGGAGGGCGCTATCAATGTATTGTACCGGCGAGAACTGGCCAATACCGAGGACCCGGCAGCGACTCGCAACGAGCTGGTGCAGGAGTATCGCGATAAATTTGCCAACCCGTACGTGGCTGCCAGTTGGGGCTACCTGGACGATGTTATCGAACCCAGCGAAACCCGTCCGCGCCTGATCAACGCCCTGGAAATGCTGCAAAACAAACGCGACGAAAATCCTCCTAAAAAGCACGGCAACATCCCGTTGTAAGAGAGAAGGTTAATAGTTATGCCAATGTTAAAGAAAATTCTTGTAGCCAATCGTGGTGAAATTGCAGTGCGTATTATCCGCGCCTGCCAGGAATTGGGACACGAAGCCGTGGCCGTTTATTCCGATGCCGACCGGATGGCGCCCCACGTGCGTATGGCGCAGGAAGCCTACCATATCGGGCCGGCGCCGGCCACCGAAAGCTATTTGCGCGGCGATAAAATTCTGGAAGTGGCCAAAAAATCCGGGGCCGATGGCATCCACCCCGGCTACGGGTTTTTGGCCGAAAACGCCGAGTTTGCCGAAGCCGTCACCCAGGCCGGCCTGACCTGGATTGGCCCCCCCGCCGCCGCTATCCGGCTGATGGGCGATAAATTAACGGCCCGCCAAACCATGAAATCGGCTAACGTACCTCTGGTGCCCGGCACTATACAATCCGAGGAATTAACGGATGAGCAGTTGATAAAGGCTGCCAACGAAATTGGCTATCCCTTGCTGGTTAAGGCTGCTGCCGGCGGCGGCGGCAAGGGGATGCGCAAGGTCTGGAAGCCGGAAGAATTGGCGGAAGCCATTAGAACCGCCCGCCGCGAATCGCAGGCAGCCTTTGGCGATGACCGTATTTACCTGGAAAAACTTATCGAGAACGCTCGCCACATCGAAATTCAAATATTGGGCGATATGCACGGCAACGTTATCCACCTGGGCGAACGTGAATGTTCCATTCAGCGGCGGCATCAGAAGTTAATCGAAGAAGCCCCCTCGCCTGTGGTTGACGATACGCTGCGCCGGCAAATGGGCGATATTGCCGTAAAAGCGGCCAAAGCCGTTAATTACCACTCTGCCGGTACCATGGAATTTGTCATGGACAAAGACAAAAACTTCTACTTTCTGGAAATGAACACCCGCTTGCAGGTTGAGCATCCGGTTACAGAAATGGTCACCGGGGTTGACCTGGTCAAAGAGATGCTGCGGGTTGCTTCCGGCCGGAAATTGCGCTATCAGCAAGCTGATATTCAGGTTAAGGGTTGGGCCATGGAGTGTCGGGTGTTGGCGGAAGACCCCGGCAACAACTTTATGCCTTCTATCGGCAAGATTATCGGCTTGACCACACCCACCGGCCCCGGCGTGCGCATTGACAGCGGAATCTATTTTGGGTCAGAAGTTACGCCCTATTACGATTCGATGATGGCAAAATTGATTGTGCTGGGCGAAACGCGGGGCGAGGCCATTTTGCGTATGCGCCGGGCCCTGGACGAGTTTCGGATTACGGGCGTATCCACCGTGTTACCGCTCCATATTCAGATGATGAATTCAACCCGGTTTCAGGCCGGCCAGATTGATACCACCTTTCTGGAACAAAACTTCGATTTTAACCAAACACCTACCCCAGAAAATATGAAAGTGGCAGCTATAGCCGCCACGTTGATGGCTCACGAGCGTAACCAGCGAGCCATTTTATTGCACGAGGGCGGTCCCAGCCCGTGGCGGTTGTACGGTCGCCGCGAAGCGCTGGATCGGCGTTTGCGGTAATTTAAAGTCAGGTGGGTTGAATGAGTCAGGTGGGGTGCGCTGTGGAAACACGCCAATACTTAGCAGAATTCATTTGTTATCTAATCTGAGAACTCACTCCACCCATTTAACTCTATTAAAAAGAGGCATTGTTTATGAAATACGTAACGTCAATTGGCGATGAGCAGTTTACCATTGACATCAATCATCGCGGCGAAATTACCGTTAACGGCCAGGTGATTGATATTGATATGCAGCAAATGCAGGATACCACCATGTACTCCATGATTGTGGGCGATGAATCTCACGATGTTCGCATGAGCGAAGGAGACGGCTTCTACGAAGTTCAGGTAACGGGTGAAATTTTTCAGGTTGTGGTAGAAGATGAACGCACCCGGCGATTGGCCGGATTAAAACAGGGTGCCGGGGCTGACAGCGGCGAGATATTCATTAAAGCGCCAATGCCTGGTGTGGTGGTTGAGGTGCTGGTTGCAAACGGCCAAAAAATTCTCAAAGGCGATATTGTAATCATTCTGGAATCAATGAAAATGCAGAATGAATTTAAGGCACCTCGTGATGGCGAAGTTCACGTGGTTCGGGTGGCTCCCGGCGATACCGTGGACCAAAATTCTGTGATGATTTCAATCGTTTAACTATTCTCAAAAGAATTTGCCACGAATTAACACGAAAAAATAAAAAATTAGAGTAACTACTTACCCCCCTCTAGCTCCCCCCTCCTGAGGGAGAAGGATTTAACTTCCCCCCCGATTCGGGGGGGATTGAGGGAGGGTAAAACGGCAAAAGGACGCTACTATAGCGGTTTCAAGGGAGTATGTCTGAGTAATTACAAATTAGTGTAATTCGGGGCAGATAATACGCTTTTTATAGAGCGATCCTGCAAACTGCCAGAGAACCTTTATTTTTAAGGATTACCCCCTGGTACCCTGAGTGGCGTTGAAGCCAGGGAAAAGCCAGGGGGTATTTTATGTGGAATTGCTGCTTGAGTTTTTCGGCGGGTTACAAATTATTAAAAATTATGCTATAATCAACAGCACAATAACCGTAACCGTTCACCCCCCTGCCAGAATTATGTCATTCCCGCATACTTTTAGCGGGAATCTATGCGTGCAGCCTGTGGATTCCCGCTTAATACGTGCGGGAATGACAGGGGGGCTGAATGGTTACCAATAACCTTAAATTCCTAAGCGGAACCAACGCTTTTAAGATATTTCAGCAGCAAACATGGGGGATGCGGGAACAGTATTTTGCTGATTTCAGCATTTTTCCCCAATGCCCCTTGCCTGGCGGCGCTTGCGGAGCAACTTTGTGGCGGAGAAACCCAACCAACCCCAACCAAAATCACAATTGTGGCCACTGGATATGTTTGAAGAGGCGGACGTTACGGGTGACCGGTCAAATGCAGAAACGGCTGAACAACTCTCCAAAGAGCTAAAGGAGATTACCGCCCTTTATAACGTGGGGGTCGTTTTAAACTCCAGTCTTAATCCCAAAGAGGTTGTGTGGACAGTTTACAAAGAAAGTGGCCGTCTGGTTGATACCTCGAATTTTGTACTGGCCATCTTTGACCATCTGAAAAATGAGTTGAAGTTTATGCTTATTTTTGACCACGGTCAAAATGTTAAACCCTTTGCGGTGCAACTGACGGACCCTCCGGATTTGACGGGGTCCGTGCTTACTACCCAAACACCGTTGCTAATTGACGACGTTGTCCAGAGTGACAAAAAGTTTGAGTTAAATCTTAACCATTCCCAAAAAACAGTGCGCTCCTGGCTGGGGGCTCCTATCCTTAACCCTATGCTGCCCGATGAAACAGCGCAGGGCGTGATTGCCCTTTGGAACAACCTGCCCAATGCCTTTACCCACCACGACCTCTGGCTGCTTTCGGCCATTGGAACGCAAGCCTCCATTGCCATCAGAAATGCGCGTCTGTACGAATCCAGTCAACGCCGCGCGTCAGAAATGGGGCGGCTCAAGGATGTTGCCCAACGGCAAGCCGAAGAAATGCGGTTTCTCAACGATGTTGGGCGCACGCTGGCCTCTACCCTTCACCTTGATGAAGTGTTAACCTCTATTATGGAGCAGGTGGACGAAATGCTCGATGTAGAAGCCGGATCGCTGTTGCTGGCAGACTCCACCGGAGACCTTGTGTTTCAAATTGCGCTGGGCGATAAAGCGAACGAAGTGAAGCCGTTTCGGGTGCCAAAGGGGCAGGGCATTGCCGGTAAAGTGGCTGAAACCAGAAAACCGTTGGTAATTTCCGATGTGCAAAGCGACAAACGCCACTTTAAAGCTGTTGACCGGAAAACGCGCTTTAATACCCGCAATATACTTTGTGTACCGCTGATACTGCACGATCAGGCCATTGGTGTGCTGCAAATGCTCAATAAAAAATCGGGCAATTTTAACAAGCACGATATAAGCCTGCTCAACTCCATTTCATCTTACGCCGCCATTGCCATTGAAAATGCGCGATTGTACGAAAGCCTTCAGGCCGAACACGTCCGCAGCATTCAGGCTGAACAGGAAGCCCGTAAGACTTTGGCAAACGACCTGCACGACGGCCCCACCCAGTTGGTGGCTGCCATTATGATGAATCTTGATTTTGCTCAAAAAGCGCTCGAAAAAGACCCTTCGTATTTGCCGGCCACGCTGACCGAAATGCAAGACCTGGCTGCCCGTGCCAGCCACCAAATGCGCACCCTGCTGTTCGAACTGCGGCCGCTGGTTCTGGAGACGCAAGGCCTGGGCGCGGCGTTGCAGGTATTTCTTGACCGGCGGCAAAAAGATGCCGGTGCAGGCACCAAACTTACGCTCAAAATAGAATCTGATGACCCCGGCGGCGATATTTCCCGTCAGGACGGAAAAATAGAAGCAACAATATTTGCCATTGTTCAGGAAACCGTCAACAACGCCATTAAGCACGCCGAAGCCGATAATATTGTGGTGACCCTGAGAGAAACGCTAAAAGGTATCTTTACCTCAATTGTTGACGACGGGGACGGGTTTGATGTAGAAGAAACAATGAGTACCTACGAAACCCGCGGCAGTCTGGGAATGATAAACATCCGCGAGCGCGCCGAGAGCATTGGCGGAGAATTTTCCATCGACTCTACTCTGGGTGAGGGAACCCGAATTTCTATCTATTTACCCAAAGAGCAGGCCGAACTGGAAATGCGAATTAAACAACATACCGTTTCCAGCAGATTGGCTGCTCTGGGCGGGTTAACCGCCGGCAGTGAATAGATTTATGGAGACAATTTTTCTGACCGGCTGATTAGTGTTACACTTCCACCAGAATAAAATTGCCAAATACCTGAAGTGCCGGTCTACCCGGCACTTCTTCTTTGTAAAGAAAAGCGAGCAAAATGCAAAACCCTGCCTTAGACAGATTACGAACCTGGATTACCGGCGATTACCCCCGGCTGGCATTTTT
>CAYWSS010000126.1:0-10718 GCA_964460505.1 uncultured Caldilineaceae bacterium
TTGATTGAGCTTAATGAGGCTTTTGCCGTGCAAGCCCTGGCCGTAATGGATGAGTTGGATTTGCCTCCAGATAGAATTAACGTTAACGGCGGGGCTATTGCTTTGGGCCATCCTCTGGGTTGCACCGGCGCCCGGCTGATGACCACCCTTTTGCATGAAATGAAACGCCGGCAAAAAGCAGGAACGGCCACCTCGCCCTACGGTCTGGTCACTATGTGTGTTGGCGTTGGGCAGGGCGTGGCCTCGGTGATTGAATGGATTGGAGAGTGAACACTTCTTCAATTTGATTGAAAAAAAGGTAAACGCAGCGCTGGTGGAGGACTGGCAGCACATCAAAGCACGATGGGTAGGAAAATAAAAAACGGAACCCCCTGGCCGGCACATTCCGGCTTAATACCGGGGAGAGTGGATAAACCGCCTTCCTACCTGACCTGGACTTACGTTCCGTTGTATTTTTATTATAGCAAGGGACGGGTCGGTAGACAAATACCGATTCTCTATAGGAGACAAGATACGTGAATAACCAAGGAGGTAACTCTATGCAAATAAAAGGAAATGCCTGGAAATTTGGTAAAAATATTGATACCGACGCCATTATTCCGGCCCGGTACTGCAACACTGCCGATCCGGACAAGCTGGCTCCCCACTGCCTGGAAGATGCCGACCCTGAGTTTGTCAACAAGATGTCGCCGGGGGATATTGTGGTGGCCGATATAAATTTTGGCTGCGGCAGCTCGCGGGAGGTGGCGCCCATTACCATTAAGGCGGCGGGCGTATCGGCGGTGGTGGCTAAATCGTTTGCCCGCATCTTCTTCCGCAACAGCATTAACATTGGCCTGCCCATTTTTGAGAGCGAAGAGGCGGTTGAGGGCATTGATGAAGGGGACGAAATCAGCATCAATCCGGCCGCCGGCACGCTGACCAATCACACCAAAAACACAACCTATCAGCTAGAACCCCTCCCCGATTTTTTACAGGAAATTATCAACCTGGGCGGCCTGCGCTATTGGGTTGAAGAAAGGTTAAACAGCGCTGTATGATTAACTTTGACCTGACCGAAGAACAACTGATGTTCCGCGATTTGGCCCACAAATTTGCGGAAGAAACTATTAGGCCCGTTGCCCCGGAAGCGGATGAAAAAGAAGAAGTGCCCTGGGATGTGTTAAAAAAAGCGGCGCAAATGGGCCTGCTCAACTACATGTACCCGGAAGCGTACGGCGGCGGTGGGATGGAAAGCCTGCTGACCCGCTGTCTGGTTAAGGAAGAAATTTATTGGGGCTGTGCCGGGGTGGGTACAACCGTTGGCGGGATTGATTTGGCAGCAACTCCTATTATGCTGGCCGGAACAGACGAGCAGAAGGCTCGCACAATTGGCCGTTTCTGCCAAACGGGTCAGGTATCGCTGGGGGCATTTGCCCTAACCGAGCCTGGCTCCGGCTCTGATTCGGGGGCAATGCGCACCACGGCGGTACGCCACGAAGATAGCTACACCCTTAACGGCAACAAAGCCTTTATCTCTAACGGCGGCATTGCCGATGTTCACGTGGTTTTTGCCATGACCACCCCGGAGCAAGGCACGCGAGGCATTAGCGCGTTTATTGTAGAAGGCGACCGGCCCGGTTTTTCGACGGGTAAAAAAGAGAAGAAAATGGGTATTCGCTCCTCTCACACAGCCGGCCTTATCTTTGAAGATGTAGAAATTCCGGTTAATAACCGGCTGGGCGAGGAAGGAGAAGGGTTTAAGATTGCGATGCAAACCTTTGACTCCAGCCGCACCCTGATTGGCGCAGGAGCCGTAGGAGTGGCCCGGGCCGCTTATGAATACGCTTACCGGTATGCTCAGGAAAGAGAACAGTTTGGACGACCAATCGGACGTTTTCAGTCCATCGCCTTTATGCTGGCCGATATGGCTACGGCCATTGAGTCTGCCCGCCTGCTTACCTGGAAAGCAGCCTGGCTGTACGATCAAGACCGCCCCTGCACCAAAGAATCGAGCATGGCCAAAGCCTTTGCCGGCGATACGGCCATGCAGGTAACCACCGACGCCGTGCAGATTTTGGGGGGCTACGGCTACAGCCGCGACTATCCGGTAGAAAAATGGATGCGCGATGCCAAAATTATGCAAATTTACGAAGGCACCGCCCAAATACAGCGGCTCATCATTTCCCGGCAATTGCAAAAAGAGCAGTAAAGCGATTGCCGATTTTAGATTGCCGATTTACAATTGGAATTACCATCGGAGCAAATCGTAAATCCAAAATCCAAAACCCAAAATTTTAAAGGAGTAACTGACAATTGAACAGCTATAAAATTGGCGTTATTGGCGGCGATGGTATTGGCCCGGAAGTGACCCGCGAGGGACTAAAAGTGCTAAAAGCCGCCGCCGCCGGTGAAGATTTTTCTTACGAAACCGTTGAATACCCCTATTGCAGCGAGTATTATCTGGACACCGGCCAACTGGTACCCAACTCGGCTATAGAAGAGTGGAAAACGCTGGATGCCGTTTTTTTGGGGGCCATTGGACACCCTGATGTAGAGCCGGGGCTGGTTGAACGTTCGGTCATTATGGGGCTGCGTTTTGGGCTTGATTTGTATGTTAATCTCCGGCCCATTAAACTTTACGCCGAACATCTCTGCCCCTTGAAAGACGTTAAACCGGAGGATGTTGATATTGCCGTTATCCGGGAAAACACCGAAGGGTTGTATTCCCAGATTGGCGGCATCTTTAAAAAAGGTACCCCCGATGAAGTGGCGCTGGTTGAAGGGATCTACACCCGCAAAGGCGTTGAACGGGCGGTGCGTTACGCTTTTGAGCTGGCCCGCCGGCGCAACAGGCAAAACAAGGTCACGCTGGTCGACAAGGCCAACGCTATCCGCCCGCACGACATCTGGACCCGCGCCTTTGCCGAGGTTGGCGAGGAATATCCCGATATTGAGCAGGACCACGCTTACATTGATGCGGCCTGCATGTGGATGGTTAAAAACCCGCAGTGGTTTGATGTTATTGTGACGCCCAACCTTTTTGGCGACATTATTACCGATTTGGGAGCGATGATTCAGGGCGGGCTGGGCATTGCTGCGTCGGGCAATATTCATCCCGGCCAAACCTCAATGTTTGAACCGATTCACGGCTCTGCTCCCAAGTACGGCGGCAAAAATGTAGCCAGCCCGGTGGGAGCTATTGCAGCCGTGACCATGATGCTTGATTTCCTGGGCGAAACGCAGGCCGCGGCCCGCATAGAAGATGCCGTTCATTCATTGCTGGTTAGCCGTCGTATCCCTTCGTTAGATGCCCGCAGCGGTCTGGCCACGGATGAAATTGGGGATATGGTTGTAGCGGAGATCGAGGGCGCGGCGACATAAAACCGGTTTCCCTCGCTCTCAATCTAGAGATTGGGAGTGAGAGGGTAAAAGGGAGATATGTGCTGCTGGTAGTCAGCCTCGCAGCGATAGCGGAGTGGCGTTAACTGGTACTCCACTTCATTGCGTACCTGGCTACGAATATATTATACGAGGAGGAAGTGTATGAATTAAGCGGCATTTCCCACATACCGTGTATGGCTGGTGTCTAAATTTAGTTTGGACACCCAGGTGCAGCAAAACCTTGGTTCGACGAAACTTGGTTTTGCAACAATGGCCCACGCGAAGCGGGAAATATTAAAAACAGGCGCTATCGTCTGCTTTTTGAGGGGAAAGAAGTCGAGGCAAAATAGGTTAGCTGTTTTAATTATGCAAATAATTTGCATCAGGAGAGAAGAGCATGAATCGCAAGCTTATTAAAGTTCTGGCCCTGTTGTCTGTATTGTTACTATTGGTAACGGCCTGTGGGGGGGCGGCAACGCCCGCCGAAGCTCCCCCGCCGGCAGAAAAGGAAGAAGCGCCGGCCGTCGAAGAAAAAGTTGCCGAAGGAGAAGGCCCGGCTGCTGAAGAAGAGGCTCCAGCCGCCGAAGAGGAAGCGCCGGCCGCAGCAACAGAAGGTGAGCCTTATAAAATTGGCGTGTTTTTCTCGGCAACCGGCCCGGCCTCGTCATTGGGCGTTCCGGAACGGGATACGGCTATGATGATAACCGAGCAGATTAACGCCGCCGGAGGCATTGAAGGTCCGGATGGTTTGATGCACCCGCTGGAGGTTATCATTGAAGATGACCAGACCGACGGCAGCGAGGCGCTGCTGATTGTCAAGAAACTGATTGAGGAAGAAGACGTGCCGGTGATTGTCGGCGGTACCGCCAGCGGCATTAGCATTGCCGTTATCGATACCGTGACCGAAGCGGAAGTGCCCTTTATTTCCAACGCGTCGTCCAGCGCTATTATCCAGCCGGTTGAAGAGCGGCACTGGATTTTCAAGACCCCCCAAACCAACCTGCCCGTGGCCCAGGTTCAGGGCGACTGGATGCAGGCTAACGGCATCACCAAAATTGCTTCTTTTGGCGTCAATAACGGCTTTGGGGTAGACTCGATGCAGGCCCTACAAACTGTGGCCGGTGACATTGGCGTTGAAATTGTTTGGGAAGGCACTTTTGAACCGGCCGACACCGACTTTTCCGCCCAGTTGACCCAGATTGCCGGCTCCGGCGCCGAAGCGCTGATTGTTCACGCCACCCCCGGCGAGGGCGCACCGTTGACGGTTCAGTTCCGTGATTTGGGGCTGGAAATGCCTATACTGCAAAATCACGGCATTGGCAACCAGGCCTTTATTGATTTGGCCGGCGAAGCCGCCGAGGGCGTTCTGTTCCCCATCGGCAAGCTGCTGGTGGCTGACGACTTGCCGGCTACCGACCCGCAAAAAGGCGTGCTGACCCAATACATGGCCGACTACACCGACTACACCGGCGGCGCCACCCCCAGCACCTTTGGCGGCCACGCCTGGGATTCGATGCAGATGGCGATTATGGCCCTGCAGGAAGTCGGCCCCGATTCGGCGGCTATCCGTGATTATCTGGAAGGCATTCAAAACTTTGCCGGTATCTCCGGTGTTTTCAATTTGTCTGATCAAGACCACAACGGCATTGGCAAAGAAACGCTGGTTATGGTTCAGATTAAAGATGGCGGCTGGGAGTACGTTCCCCCGGCCACTTACGATCAGGTTCCGGCTATGGCCGAGCGTGAAACCGGCGAACCTTACAAGCTTGGCGTTTTCTTCTCCGCTACCGGCCCGGCCTCATCACTGGGCGTTCCGGAACGGGATACGGCCATGATGCTGGTGGAGCAAGTCAATGCCAAAGGCGGGCTGCTTGGTCCGGACGGCAAGCTGCACCCCATCGAAATGATTTTTGAAGATGACCAGACCGACGGCAGCGAGGCGCTGCTGATTGTTAAGAAGCTGATTGAAGAGGAAAACGTGCCCATTATCGTTGGTGGTACGGCCAGCGGTATCAGCCTTGCCGTTATCGATACGATGACCGAAGCCGAAGTGCCTTTTATTTCCAACGCATCCTCCAGCGCCATCATCCAGCCGGTTGAAGAGCGCCACTGGATTTTCAAGACCCCCCAAACCAACCTGCCCGTAGCCCAGATTCAAGGCGACTGGATGCAGGCTAACGGCATCACCAAAATCGCTTCTTTTGGCGTTAACAATGGCTTTGGGGTTGATTCGATGCAGGCCCTGCAAACCGTAGCCGCCGACGCCGGGGTTGAGATTGTCTGGGAAGGCACCTTTGAACCGAAAGACACTGACTTCTCCGCCCAATTGACCCAGATTGCCGGCTCTGACGCCGAAGCGCTGGTGGTTCACGCCACGCCCGGCGAGGGCGCCCCGCTGACCGTTCAGTTCCGCGATTTGGGACTGGAAATACCCATCCTGCAAAATCACGGTATCGGAAACCAGGCATTTATCGACCTGGCCGGCGAAGCTGCCGAGGGCGTTATGTTCCCCATCGGCAAGCTGCTGGTGGCCGATGGTTTGCCGGAAACCGACCCGCAAAAGGCCACGCTGCTCAACTATGTGGCCGATTACACCGACTACACCGGCGGCGCCACCCCCAGCACTTTCGGCGGCCACGCCTGGGATTCGATGCAGATGGCTTTCTCGGCGCTGCAAGCCGTTGGGCCTGATTCAGCGGCTATCCGCGACCATCTGGAAGGTATCCGGAACTTTGCCGGTATCTCCGGCATTTTCAACTTGTCTGATCAGGATCACAACGGCATTGGCAAAGAATCGCTGGTGCTGGTTAAAATTCAGGATGGCGGCTGGGTGTACGTACCGCCGGAGGAGTATGCAAGCGCTCCGTAATTAGTGAAAGTAAAAAGTGATGAGTGTATTATTCTTCACTCATCACTTTTCCTCTCGCTTCAAATTGTAACTACTTACCCCCCTCTAACTCCCCCCTCAGGAGGGGGAGGACTTAACTTCCCCCCCGATTCGGGGGGGATTGAGGGGGGGTAAAAACGGCAAAAGGCCGCTACTATAGCGGCTACAAAGGTGTGTGCCTAAGTAGTTACTTCAAATTTTGGATAAAATAGTCATATCTATTTAAATAGCCGTATCTATTTAGCATTCCCCTCGTTCCCACGCCGGAGCGTGGGAACGAATACCCAGACGCTCTGCGTCTATCCTGAGTGTGTCGAAGGGCCGGCTTGTTGCAGGGGACGCAGAGCGTCCAACAGGCGTTCCAACGCAGCATTGGAACGAGAATCTTTAAATTCAAAACCAAGGAGGCACATTTGTCTCTTCAAGACCAACTTTTTCAATTTCTAGTGTCAGGCATTACCGTGGGCAGTATTTATGCCCTGATTGCCTTGGGATTTGTGGTTATTTATAACGTTACCGGAATTATAAATTTTGCCCAGGGCGAGTTTGCCGTCTACGGCGCGTTTTCGGCCATTACAGTCTACCAGAAAACCAGGCTGCTCAGTGGCAATGTGCAGGTAGACCTGGGCTGGCCCCTGCCCGTTGCCGCCCTCTTTGGCGTACTTGTGGCTACATTACTGGGCCTGCTTCTGTACCGGCTGGGCATCCAGCCGGCCAGACACGCCTCAATTCTCAGTATGATTATCATCACTATCGGCGCGGCCCTGGTGATGCGGGGATTTGCGCTGATGATTTGGGGCACAGACCCGCACCGGCTGCCCCCCTTTACCAAGGGGCCTCCTATTAAACTTTTTGGAGCCATTCTTACCCGGCAGGGGGTGTGGGTTATTGCCGTAACCATTGTAACGCTGGCCATACTCTATCTCTTTTTTAACTACACGCTTATCGGCAAAGCCCTGCGCGCCTGCGCGGTTAACCCCGCCGCGGCGCGGCTTATGGGCATCAACACCCGCCGCATGGCGCTGCTGGCCTTTGGCCTGAGCGCGGCTATTACGGCCATTGCCGGTATTGTTATTGCGCCCGTCACTTTTATGACCTACGACCGGGGGCTGATTTTATCGCTGAAGGGATTTGTGGCCGCAATTATGGGAGGAATGTCCAGCCCGGTTGGCGCGGTAGTGGGCGGTCTACTGCTGGGTATTTTGGAATCCTTCAGTGCCGGGCTAATTTCATCCGGCTATAAAGATGCGGTTGCATTTATTGTGCTGTTTTTTGTGCTGGCTGTGCGTCTGGGCGGGTTTTTGCGCGGGCGGTCAGCCACTCCGGAACAGGCCGGGTTGTGAGGCGCATATGGTAAAGTTCATCCGACGGTTTCCGAACGCAACAGGTATTGCCGTGCTGGCTGTGGTTTTGGCTTCAATACCACTCACAATCCAGAATAACTATATTTTGACCATCTTTATCTTTGTGGCCCAGTTCACTATGCTCACCATTGGCCTGTCATTGCTTATGGGGTACGCCGGCCAGATTTCGCTGGGGCAGGCCACTTTTTTTGGCATAGGTGCTTACACCACGGCCATTCTGTCAGCCACGTTTAGGCTTTCTCCCTGGCTGTCTCTGGCAGCCGGGATACTGCTTTCTGCCGGTGTAGCCTACCTGATTGGCATGTTGATTTTTCGATTGCGCGGTCACTACCTGGCTATGGCTACGCTGGGCATGAATATTATTTTGTTTCTGATATTAACCCAGGAAGTGGAGTGGACCGGGGGGCCATCCGGCTTTAGGGGCATTCCAGAATTGACTCTGGGGCCATTTACCCTTAGCACCGACACGCACTACTATTACGTATTCTGGTTTTTTACTTTAATCGTAATCGCCATATCGCTCAACATTGTCAACTCGCGGGTGGGTCGCTCTTTGCGTGCCCTGCACACCAGTGAAATTGCCGCCGAAACGGTGGGCATAGACACCCATGCCTTCAAGGTTAAAGTGTTTGCCCTTAGCGCGGCTTATGGCGGCCTGGCCGGAGGATTGCACGCCACGTATCTTGGCTTCATCAGCCCATCATCATTTAGTATTGTTGTTTCTATTGAGTTGGTGGTGATGGCCGTTGTAGGAGGATTGGCCAGCGTGTGGGGTGCGCTTTTTGGGGCGGCTTTCATTATGTTCATCGAGCAGTATCTACGGACAGTTGTTAAAGTTATTATACCCAATGCCTCCGGCGAGCAAGAGATTATTGCTTTTGGCCTTATTTTAATGTTGATCATGATTTTTAGCCCCGAGGGGTTATTTATCGGATTGGTCAACGTTGTACGAAAACGCCGCATAGCCCGCAGTTTGCAAGCTGCTGGTGATGCATAACCATTTGCGATTTTAGATTGCCGATTTACAATTGAATGTACTTGTAATATATAGTGCGGCCAGGCCGCAACCCAACAGCCAGCCACGAATTAACACTAATTTTCACTAATCTTTTAATTTTTAATTCGTGTAATTGGTGTTAATTTGTGGCAAAAAGATTCTCGCCGCAAAGCGTGGCGCAAATGTTGCAGGGTAATACTATTAGGAGTCTGACGGCCCCTTTGGGACAACAACGAGAATGAAAATAAGCCGTTAGTTGATAGCAGGTAGCGGGGCAGAGCTAACGGCTAACCGCTATTTTCAGAGAGAAATTACCCGCTCGTAGTCAGCCTCGAAGCGAAAGCGGAGTGGCGTCAGACAACCGAAGGCCCACTGCGTTGCGTATCTGACCACGAACATTTTATACAAGGAAGTTATGCTTTTATGAATTCCGAGCAATCAAATAGTACAACCGCCCCTTCCATTTTACTTGACGCCCGGCAGATCTTTAAAAGTTTTGGCGGCGTGGTGGCTGTTAATAATGTGGATTTGTCCGTTCGCTCCGGCGAAATTATGGCCCTGATTGGCCCAAACGGCGCGGGTAAAACCACCATGTTTAACCTTATTTCCGGCACCCATGCCCTGGAAAAGGGACAAGTTCTTTTTGAGGGCAATCTCGTTTCCGGCCTGCCACCCCATCGTATGGCCGCAATGGGCGTGATTCGCACTTTTCAAAATTTGCAAATTTTTGACAATATGACGGTGCTGGAGAACGTGATGACCGGCTGCCATTTGCAGGGCAAGGTTGGGTTTTTGGCCGCCGCCCTGCGCTGGCCGGGCGTTACCGGCGAGGAGAAGCAATTACAAGCGCAGGCGATGGAATATCTAACCATGGTTGGGCTGGCAGACCGGGCCAGCTCTCAGGCTGCATCGTTAGCGTATGGACAGCAGCGCCTGGTTGAAATTGCCCGTGCTCTGGCCGCTCAACCTAAATTGCTGCTGCTTGATGAACCTGCCGCCGGGTTAACCCGCGTAGAAACCGAAGCGCTGGATAAGCTTATCTACCGTATCCGGGACAGCGGCATTACCGTTTTGCTGGTAGAACACGATATGAACCTGGTTATGGGCGTGGCCGATAGAATAGCCGTGCTGCATTACGGGCAGAAAATTGCCGAAGGGACCCCGGCTGAGATACAGGCTAACCCGGCCGTAATTCATGCCTACCTGGGGTCAGATTGGCAAAACGGCCGGCAGCCAACTTTAAACACCGGCGATTCTTTAACCCAGAATCCACAACCTAAAATCCAAAATCCGGAGTCGCAAGATGCTTGAAGTTCGAGGCATTTCCACATTTTACGGGCATATCCACGCGCTTAAAGAGGTTTCGTTAGAAGTACAAGCGGGAGAGATTGTCTCGCTGATTGGGGCTAACGGCGCGGGCAAGACCACGCTGCTTAACACTATTTCGGGCATTGTTCCCCCCCGCCAGGGTCAGATTTTTTTGGATGGCCAAGACATTGCCCGCCGTCCGCCGGAGGTTATTGTGGGGCAGGGGATTAGCCAGGTACCGGAACGACGCCAGGTTTTTGGCAGTTTGTCCGTGTATGACAACCTGCTGTTGGGCGCCTACTTGCGTTTGCGGCGAGGTGAACGGCAAGCAGTTAACCAGGACATAGACTATGTCTACAGCCTCTTTCCCCGGCTTGAAGAACGGCAGAAGCAGGCGGCGGGAACGCTCTCCGGGGGCGAGCAGCAAATGCTGGCAATGGGCCGCGGCTTGATGGCTCGCCCTAAAGTGTTGCTGATGGATGAACCCTCGTTGGGCCTGGCCCCAATTCTGGTTCAGGAGATATTCCAGGTTACTCAACAACTGCGGGAAGCAAACACCACCATTCTGCTGGTTGAGCAAAACGCGCGCGCCGCCCTTGAAATTTCTGATCGCGGTTACGTTTTGGAAACCGGCTATGTTGTATTAAGCGGCACCGCCCAGGAATTGATAACCAACGAAGAGGTTCAGCAAGCCTATTTGGGCCGGGTTTCGAGCAATGAACAATGAACAATTAATAATTAATAAGTAACTACTTACCCCCCTCTAACTCCCCCCTCAGGAGGGGGGAGGACTTAACTT
>CAYWSS010000127.1:0-10688 GCA_964460505.1 uncultured Caldilineaceae bacterium
TTGCCCGTTCTTGTCTGCGTTCTTAGGAATGGCGTGCAAATAACTTACCCAATTGGGACCGGCAACATATTGCGTACTCCGTAAAAAGCAAAATTACACGCAACACCTGCGCCGGACCCCTGCGGGTCAGTACAGGTGTACGCAGTACGAGGAAATGGGTAAGTTAATTAATTCTCATTCTTTAATAAAATGTGCCCAAATTTTCTGCGTTGCTTATTGAGGAACAACTCTAGTATACAGATTCACATGCCATTGGGCAAGCGGTGAAATTTCGCTATAATTTAACTATTCTGGTTTCAAACACCGAGCAGGGACTTATGGAAGAAAAAACGCTCAAAGAGCAGGCTCAGGAAATTATTGTGGCGGTTGACCACGATTTGCATGAGGTGGAAGTCCAGCCGCCCGCGATTCAGGCAGACGTAAATTCCAGGGCAAATACCGTTTTGGAAACAATGTTCAACGTTGTCAGCGATGTGGACCTTGGCGCTGCAACCGCCAGGGTTTCTACCCTGAAAGCAAACAATCCCGGTACGCCCTACGAGGAGCTGGCCCAAAATTTAATTCGGGAAAAATGCCGGCGCACGGGCACTGTTGGCGCGGTTACGGCCGGAGCGGGTATCATTCCCGGCATCGGCACGGCGGCTGCCATTACCCTGGGGGCAGCGGCGGACATTGGGGTAACCTTTAAATTACAGGCCGAGCTGGTGCTGGAAATTGCCGCCCTGTACGATTATCCGCTTAACGAAGAAGAGAAACAGCGACTGGTCATGGTTATCACCGGCATCAGCGCCGGAACCACCGTGCTGGCTCGAAAAGCGGGCCAGTCGATTGCCACCCGGGCCGGTGAAAAATTTGCCGAAAGGGCCATTTTAAAGGCCATCCCCGTTGCCGGCATTATTGCCTCTGCCGGCACCAATGTGCTGTCCACTTACGTAATTGGCCAGCGGGCCGACATGTATTTTCGGTTGGGGCCGGAAGCGGTGGGCACCTGGGCAGACAGCCTGCGCGCCATCTCCGGAGTGGATGAGCGCAAAATTACCCATTGGGTGGCCGGCAGCGGAAAAGCGACAGGCGCCGCCATTGCCACCGGCGCAAACAAGGTGGGGCGCGCTGGAAAAGTGGCCGGTGGGGCCGTAGTTACCGGCGCCGGAAAGGCAGCCGGAGCCGTAGGAACAGGAGCAAAAAAAGCCGGCGATTCGGCCCAGCGTGGAATGCGGGCCTATTTTCGCCGGCTTAAAAGGATTTGGTCGGCCATCTTCAGATTCATAGGCAGCGTGTTCGGGTTTATCTGGACGGTGATTTCATTTGTGCCACGAAAGATATCCGGTCTATTTAGCAAAAAGCAAAGACATCGGGCATCCTCTAACCTAACGCAGGAAAACGATGCGACAAATGCCCTTGAGGAAAATACGAGAAGCAGATGAGAAACGCATTTTGTTTCTACAGTATTGGCGAATTCAAAAAAAGAGGTAACCCCATAGAATGTTCATTTTGCAAAGGAAAACTCATCAGAAAAAAAGTGGATTACACAGCATCCCGGAGAGGGTATCATCTGATTATCGACAATGTTTCCGCATGGGTATGTGAACAGTGTGGTGAACCGCTCTTTGATGAGGAGACGGTCGGGGTAATTCAGGAAATGCTGAGTGCAGTTAACACCAAATTTAAAGGGCCGACTAAACTATCTCAGGCAGCATAAATTTGAATAGAAAACTATCCCTGCTTGATGTTTCAGCGAGCGAGTTAAAAAGAATAATTGGAGGCTGGGGTGAGCCGGACTATCGCGTAAAACAGCTTGAGCATTGGCTCTACGAACGGCACGTGGCTGATTTTTTCCAAATGAGTAACCTGCCCAAAACGCTGCGGCAGCGGCTGGCCGATGAATTTAGCGGCGAACCACTCAAACTGGTCACTTCCCTCGACTCCACCGATGGCTTCACGCGAAAATCGCTGTTTGCGCTGCCGGATGGGCGGGAAATTGAAGCGGTGCTGATGCGCTACGACAAGCGCCGCACCCTGTGCATCAGCTCGCAGGCCGGCTGCGCCATGGCCTGCCCTTTTTGCGCCACAGGGCAGATGGGTTTTATGCGCAACCTGACTGCCGGTGAAATTGTGGCGCAGGTCCTGTACTACGCCCGCCACCTGAATAGTGAAGAGAGGCGGGTTACAAATATTGTATTTATGGGGATGGGTGAACCGTTGGCAAATTACGCCGAAACCTGGCGCGCTATCCGCCGGCTGAACGACCCCGGGGGATTCAATCTGGGGGCTAGAAATATTACGGTATCTACCGTGGGATTGGTGCCGGCCATTCGACGCATGAGCCGGGAACCGGAACAGGTGGGGCTGGCCGTGTCGCTCCACGCGCCCACAGATTCATTGCGGAATACCATTGTCCCGGTTAATGGCCGCTACCCGCTGGCCATGCTGATGCAAACCGTGCGTAATTACATTGCCACCACCCGGCGGCGCGTAACCTTTGAATACGCCCTCATGGATAATCTTAACGACCATGATGCCCACGCCGATCAATTGGCCGAACTGCTGCAAGGCGTACTGTGCCACATCAACCTGATCCCGCTGAATCCCACCCCAGGCTCGCCCTGGAGCGGCTCACCCGCTGAACGGGTGTACGCTTTCCGCGACAGGCTGAAAGCGGCCCGGATTCCAACCACAGTCCGGCTGCGCCGGGGGATAGATATTGCCGCCGGTTGTGGCCAACTGCATAATGCTCACAGCCGGCAAAAATAACGTCCGTCACATTAAAAAAATTGAATTTTTAAAAACCCTTGATTTTTTTTTGTGAACGTTGTATTATTACCCAGCACGCAGCAATGGTGCTGTTGGCAACAAAAAAGGCCAGCCTTAACGCTGGCCTTTAAAGCTTAATAGCCACAAACAAGGTTAAGCTTTTGAGGCGGTGCGCAGGCATCGAGAGCAAATTTTCACCTTTTTTAACTGGCCATCTTTAAAAATTGTTGTTTTTTGAATATTGGGCTTCCATTTGCGTTTGGTGTGACGCTGAGAGAAGCTAACATTGTGGCCGCTCATCGGTTTTTTGCCGCATACTTCGCATTTTGCCATAATTACACATTTCCTTTCTATAATCCTGCCGCAGGCCACGAGCCTGTAGTTAGCTCAATGATAAGCCCTGGCTGTTAAATTCGGTCAAGTAAAATTAGTAGTTGATAACAAGCGATAATTCGTTTATAATATCTTGTCTGCCGTAGCGCAAGAAGGCATAATAGCACAGCGGGTTTAATTTGGCAAACAATACGCAAAAATAGATGCTCTCCAATTTAAGCGTGCAAGGATTTAAAATACAGGGCAATATTGTCTATGCCTGCAATGGAATTGGCCTGAAAAACCTGCTGAGAGCCGGCAGCGCCTGGCTGGAAATACACGTAAATGTGGTAAACGGGTTGAATGTCTTTCCGGTACCGGATGGCGATACCGGCACAAACATGGTTCTGACCCTGCGCGCTGCATTACAGGAAGTGGAACAGGCTTCAGGTTACAATGCCGGCACCATTGCCGCCGCTGCCGCCCACGGTGCCTTAATGGGGGCCAGAGGCAACTCCGGCGTTATTCTCTCCCAGTTTTTACAGGGAATGGCAGACGGCTTAAAAAATAAACCCATCTTCACTGCAGAAGATTTTGCCCGGGCCGCGCGCCTTGGTATGGAGCAGGCCTACCAGAGCGTCATTGAGCCGGTAGAAGGCACAATCCTGACCGTGGCCCAAGCTGTTTCTGACAGCGCGCAACAAAGCGCTCAAGCCGGCAAAGATATGGTTGCCCAGTTGGCAAACGTGGTTGAGGCGGCGGGCATCGCCCAGGCCACAACCCCTGAATTATTGCCTGTATTGAAAGAGGCCGGCGTCACCGATTCCGGCGGGCAGGGATTGCTTTATTTCCTGGAAGGGTGGTTGCGTTTTGCGCGTAACCAACCGCTTGAACCGGCCCCCGATAGCGAACCGGCCCCTGTGTTGCTACAATCTTCACTGGGGGTTGACGATACAAAGTTTGGGTACGACATCCAGTTTCTCATCCGGGGGCAAGCGCTGGACGTAGAATATGTCCGAACGCATATCAACCGTTTAGGCTGGTCGACGGTAGTTGTGGGAAATGAACACACAATAAAGGTGCATGTTCACGCTGATAACCCCGGCAGCCCGCTGAGTTTTGGGGCTAAGGTAGGCGTCCTTAGCGATGTGGTGGTGGAAAATCTAAATGAACAGGCCGCAACATTTGTGCAGCGGCATCTTGCGCCCGTAACCGGGCCAGCCAAACCGCAATCCACGGCCACAATTGCTACCCTGGCCGTGGTGCCGGGAGAAGGATTAGCAGAGATTTTTCGGAGCCTGGGGGTGAGCGGGATTGTTTCGGGCGGGCAAACGATGAACCCGAGCGCCCAGGATTTACTGGAACGTATTAACCAGTTAGCTGCCGAAAATGTGCTGATTTTGCCAAATAACGGTAATATTATCTTAACCGCGCAGCAAGTAACAAAATTGTCCGGCAAAACGGTGGATGTGGTTCCCACAAAAACTATTCCGCAGGGAATAGCCGCTTTGCTTGCCTTTAACGAGCGGTTAAACCCGGCCGCCAATGCCCACAATATGTTTGATGCGGCCGGGCAAATCAGAACCATTGAAATAACGCGGGCCGTACGAGATACTGTATTTAATGGTATCAACATTAAAACCGGAACTGTAATCGGTCTGCTTGATAATTGCCCGGCCGGCAGTGGGCAGAGTTTCTGCGAGGTTGTGTTGGATACGCTGGCCCGGATAACAGTTGATGATTACGAGATTATCACCCTGTACTTTGGCCGGAAGATAACCTGTTATCAGGCTGCCGAACTGTCCGCAAAAATCAAAGTGCTGTATCCCGGCCTGGAAACAGAAATACACAATGGGGGTCAACCCCATTACCAATACATAATTTCATTGGAGTAACGGTTAAGTTGTCAAAAAAGGTTGCAATAGTCACAGACAGTACCGCTTATTTTGAACCTGGAGAAGCAGAAGAGTTGGGCATTCACGTTGTGCCGCTCAATATTCAACTGGGTAACAGCAAATTTAAAGAAGGGGTGGATATAGACACCGAAGAGCTTTTTCGCCGGCAAAGTTACGGCGGGGGTATTCCGGCAAGCTATGCGCCGGACGCCTCAACCTTTGAAGCGCTTTATGCCCGGCTTCACCGGAAGACCGACCAGATTTTATCCATCCACATTTCCGGCCATTTGAGCGACACTATAGAAAAAGCCAATCAAGGTGCTGATTCTCTTTTGGGACGCTGCTCAATTGCCGTCATCGATTCGATGACCACTTCCGTGGGACTGAGCATACTGGCCAGGGCCGCCGCCCAGGCGGCCAACGCCGGCGAGGATTTAGACGAGATTGTGCGGGTGGTACGGGGGATGCTGCCCCATATCTACATGATATTTTATGTAGAAACTATGGATTACCTGGAACGCAGCGGACGCATTGGAAAAGCGCAGGCTGTGCTTGGTTCGATGTTAAATATCAAACCAATTCTCTTCATTGAAGATGGAGACATCATCCCCCTGGAAAAGGTTCGCACCACAGAAAAAGCCATCGAAAAGCTGTTTGAGTTTGTTACAGAATTTGATAATTTAGAGCAAACTGCTATTATTCAGCGTGGCAAAAACCCAAATAAAGAGGCCAAAGCCTTACGGGAAAGGCTGATACAAAGCTACCCTCAATTGCAATTTCCTACTATCCAATACGGCCCGGACCTGGCTGCCCGCATTGGTCCTAACGCGCTGGGAATTGTTGTGTACGAGGGATTAACTTTTTAACAGATAAATAATATGCTCCAAAGTTTGAATAAACTGACCAAAATGTTAACCCAGGAAAAAAAACTGGGCTACAAAAATAAAGCTGTATTTGGCGGCGTGGAAAAAATGGCCCCAAACTGGGCCAACGAAGCATTGCAACAGGCCACCGCAGAAGAAGATCGCCAGTTTGTCGAAGAAATAAAGCAGGACTTGTTCACCTATCCGGAGATCCCCGAAGAAGAGCGGCCTGGTTATCTTCACAAAGTGTTGGTAAAGTTGCATAAAGCCGGCGAGATGGCTAAAACCAAAGAATTTAGCGCGGATAGGCCTGTTCAACAACCGCAGAAACCGCAGCGCCAACAAGCCAAACCTCCGGTAGCAGCAACAGAACCCGAACCCAAACCGGCTGCCGTCAAAAACCGTAAGCCCAAACCCAAACCCGCAGCCAACAAGAACCAGCATCAACAGCATGCGCCGGTTTTTGCTGACCCGCCGAAAAAAAAAGCGCCGCCTCCCCCTCCGCCCCCGCGACATTCCGGGACAGATTGGGCCAATACCGGGTTGGAATCGTCGATTACGCGATTACCGGGCATAAAGGATGCCATGGCCACCAAGCTGGCCAAACTGGGCGTTTATTCCGTAGGCGATTTCTTGCGGCTGTATCCCCGGCGATACGATGATTACCGTTCGCTAAAGGCCATTAACCAACTTGAGTTGGGCGAAGACACCACGATTATTGCCCAGGTGTGGGAAACCCGTAAACAAGAAACTCGCAACAGGCGCACCATGGTAAAATCAGTACTGACCGATGGCACAGCCACCATTGAGGTTACCTGGTTTAATCAGCCGTGGCTGGTTAACAAACTAACACCGGGCACTCAAATTGTGCTTAGCGGCAGGGTAGAACAGTATCTGGGCCGCCTCACTTTTAACTCGCCGGAGTGGGAAGTTCTTGACAAAGAAATGATTCACACCGGCCGGCTGGTGCCGGTTTACCCGTTAACCAAAGGCATTACGGCCAAATGGCTGCGCAACCGCATAAAGTCCACGGTAGATTACTGGACAAATCGGTTGCCGGATTACATGCCTTTCGATACCAGAAAACGGCTGGAGATGCTCAAACTGGCCGAAGCCGTGCGCCAGATTCACTTTCCTGACGGATGGGATAATCTTGAAGCAGCACGCCGCCGCCTGGCATTTGATGAATTAATGATGATTCAGTTGGGTGTTTTGCGCCAGCGGCAAAAATGGCAGGAGCAAAAAGGCTACCCAATCAGCCTTCAAAAAAGAACCGTTGACAAATTGCTGGGGGCCTTGCCCTTTCAGTTGACCGGGGCGCAACGGAAATCGCTGAACCGCATCATCACCGATTTGCAACGTGATGTCCCGATGAGCCGTTTGTTGCAGGGCGATGTGGGTTCCGGGAAAACCGTGGTGGCCCTGGCCGCCATGGTGCTTACGGTACAGGATGGGGGCCAGGCCGCTATTTTAGCCCCCACCGAAATTCTGGCCGAGCAGCATTTTAAAAGTATGGGCCAACTGCTCAATGCCATTGGCAAAGCCCTGAATCAGGAATTTACCATTAAGTTTCTTAGCGGCAGTACGCCGGCCGCCGAGCGAAAAGAATTATTGGGCGGGCTGGCCAACGGCGAAATTGATATTCTGGTGGGCACGCACGCCATTATCCAAAGCGACGTGGAAATCAAAAATTTGCGCCTGGCAATTATTGATGAGCAACACCGTTTTGGGGTAGAGCAGCGGGGAGCGCTGCGCGAAAAAGGATTCAATCCGCATATGCTGGTAATGACGGCCACCCCCATTCCGCGCACGCTGGCACTGACCTTGTACGGTGACCTGGACCTGTCGCTGATTGACGAAATGCCGCCCGGACGCCAACCCATTCAAACGCGCTGGCTTAGCCCCAGAGAAAGAGAGCGGGCGTATAGTTTCATCAATTCTCAAATTAAAAAAGGGCGGCAGGCGTTTATCATCTGCCCGCTGGTCGAAGAATCTGAAAAAACAGAGGCCCGCTCGGCTATTGAGGAACACAAGCGGCTGGCCACCCAGGTATTTCCAAAACTAAAGCTGGGCTTGCTGCATGGCCGCATGAAGGCCGATGAAAAAGAAAAAGTAATGAAGTCCTTTAGAGACCGCAACACCCAGATTTTGGTTTCAACCTCGGTGGTGGAAGTGGGCATCGACATCCCCAATTCAGCCGTAATGTTGGTAGAAGGGGCCAACCGCTTTGGGCTGGCCCAACTGCACCAGTTCCGGGGGCGCGTGGGGCGCGGGCAGCACAAAAGCTACTGCCTGCTTCTGGCCGACAAATTAACCCCCGAAGCCGAAGAACGCCTTAAAGCCGTTGAAAAAACCAACGACGGCTTTGAGTTGGCCGAGTACGATTTAAAAATGCGTGGCCCCGGCGAATTCTTTGGCACGCGCCAAAGTGGGTTACCGGATCTGAAACTGGTAAAATTAACCGACACCAAACTTTTGGAATTGGCTCGAAACGAAGCCCAACAAATTTACGAGACTGACCCAAAATTAGAACAGCCCCAGCACAAATTACTGTCTAAACAAGTAACAGAGTTCTGGAAGAAAACAACCGACTTAAGCTAATGACAACTGCCATTTATCCCGCAACATTCGACCCAATTACCAACGGCCATATTGACATTGCCGAACGCGCCTCCAGACTTTTTGAAACGCTGGTGGTGGGGGTATATGACCGCCCTATGAAAAGCCTGCTCTTTTCAACCGAAGAGCGGATACATATGACAGAGCAGGCGCTGGCCCCCATAGACAACATACAGGTAATAAGCTACAGCGGCCTGACCGTAAACTTTGCCAAAGAACAGAACGCCGGATATATTGTGCGTGGCTTGCGCGCCCTCTCTGATTTTGAGTGGGAATTGCAGCTCTCCCTGGCAAACAGCAGCCTGGACCCGCAGGTAGAGACCATCTGCCTGATGGCCAGCCAGGAACATTTGTTTTTAAGCTCCAGCATTCTCAAAGAGATTGCCCTAAACGACGGCAATATTGAACATCTGGCCCCGGCAATTGTTGTTGAGGGGCTGCGGAAAAAAGCGATGGTTGACAAAAACGGAAACAGCAAAGTTAAAATTGTTTCCGTAAGAGATTAGGTTGTCAGCAAAAAATAAACAAAGGTGGGCGTTATGGACATTCTTCACCTGATTGACCGACTGGAAACATTAGTAACCGAGGGGTTTCACCTCCCCTTTACATCAAACGTAATCCTGCAGGAAGATGCCTTTCTGGACATTATCGACCAGATGCGGGTGACTATTCCCGAAGAAGTAAAGCTGGCAAAACGCACTGAAGCAGAACGCGAGCGTATGATTTTGCAAGCTCAGGAAGAAGCCAACCGTCTGGTTGATATGGCCCGCGAAAAAGCCCATTCTATGACAGACAAGCATGAGTTAATAGCCATTGCCCAGGAACGCGCCCAGAACATTGAATCTGAAGCTCACCAACAGGCCGAAGAAATTCTGTCGGACACGGACGAGTATATTATTGACCAGCTCAGCGAACTGGAAGAGCAGTTGATGAAAACCCTCACCACAGTCCGTAACGGATTACGGCATGTCCGCGAAACCCGCCCGCCCCGAGATGGCCGGCCAGAGCCGGAAACAGAACCCGGTGACGTAGAGTTTGAAGAAGCGTAGACAATTTTTCGGGGCCCGATAGACAACAAACTATCGGGCGCTGTGTTGCCGGGTTAAATTTTGAGATTCCAGGGTTTTGTTCTAAAATACCGGTTTTGTGCGTGAATGTAATGCAGCATCAACAAATTAGTAAATCTGTCAACGAGTTGCAGTTTAATGTTTCTCAACTGTTAAAAGAAACAACCGGTGCGACTCGGGGTTACAAAATCAATATCGAAACCATTGAGCAGCTTGATGAGAGCGTTGCTCTGGTTGCTCCCCTACAGGGTACGGTAGATTTTTTACGAACCGGACAGGATATCCTGGTGACCGGATTGCTGAAAACAACCATTGAGAAGCCGTGCGGAAGGTGTCTGAACACCTTTGCTACGCCGGTAACAATTGAGATGGAAGAACTATTCTACCCAACCCTGGATTTGATGACGGGTGGCAACCTGCCCCCGCCGCCCGATGCAGATGAAGCAAACCGCATCAACGAGCAGCACACGCTGGATTTGTCGGAAGTGGTTCGCCAGGCGATACTGCTGGAAATTGAGGGGCTGCGATATTGCCGTTCGGATTGCCAGGGGCTGTGCCCCCACTGTGGGCAAGACCGTAGCAGCAACCCCTGTACGTGCGAAGATAACGCCACTGACCTGCGTTGGGCAGGTCTACAGGCTTTTCAAATTGAAGAATAAGAATTCAGTAGGCAGATGTCAGTAGCCAGTAGTCAGAAATTTTATCTGATTACTGAACGCGAAGCGTGGCTACTGATTACTGTAAAGAGAAAGGAAGTAAAATATTATGGGTGCATTACCGAAACGAAAAATCTCTAGAGTACGACGCGACCGGAAACGAGCGCATTACCTGCGCTTGAAAATGCCGCAGATGGTTCCATGCTCTCAATGCAACGCTCTGCACCTTGCTCATCACGTTTGCCCCAAATGTGGCAGCTACAATGGTGTGCAGGTATTGCCCGAACTGGAAGACGCTGAGTAGATTCCCGGATACTTACGCCTCTAATTCACAATTATCAACAAAGAATTGTAAATTATGAATTGTGAAGTTTTGCTTTTTTCATTAAAAATTCACAATTGACCATTCACTATTCACAATTTTTTCAAACCTAAACTTGAAAAGAGGCCAGTTTCCAAGACCGCAGTATCGACAAAATACCGTTTTGTCTTGCAAATTTTACAAACAAGAGAGATAAGCTGACC
>CAYWSS010000128.1:0-10653 GCA_964460505.1 uncultured Caldilineaceae bacterium
GCCGGCTAAAGCCGGCTTTCACCTACATTAGCCGGGCGTTTTAACGCTCGGCGGGTGCTGGTTTGCGTAACCACGGTTTAGTGCAGAGCTACCGTGGCAGATAATACGCTTGTTTATAGAGCGATCCTGCAAACTACCGGAGAGCCAAAAAATTTAGAGTTAGGTGAGTTTAATGGGTTGATAAGGGCCGGTTTTGGGTAAAATTCATCGGTTATTCAGTCAAAAACTCACCTAACTCAATGAACTCTTGTAAACTCTATTTTTAGCTGAAAACTCCGCAGAACTATTTAGATAGCTAAAAATCAGCTAAAATCCGCCATTTACTGTAATGGTCAAGATCATAGAGAAAGGAGTCATCTAAATGGATTTTTCGTTGTCTGATGAACAACAACAATTCCAGGCGTCGGTACGCAACTTTGTCAACAAAGAGGTTGTTCCGGCTGCCCGCGAGATGGATGAGCGGGCAGAATTTCCTCACGATCTCTTCAAACGCTGTGGAAATAATGGTTATTTTGGCTTGCGTTACCCGGAGTCTGTAGGCGGAATGGATGCAGATTTTATCACGTTTTGTCTGATGGTCGAAGAATTGGCTCGCGGTTCGCTTTCTCTGGCGGCGACAGTCTCGATGCAATGCCTGATGGGGACCGATATTATCCATCGCTTTGGGACAGAGGACCACATAGAACGTCTTCTCAAGCCGGCGCTTCTTGGCAAAAAAATCGGGACAATTGCCATGACCGAGCCGGATTTTGGCTCTGACCTGGGTGGCATCACCACCCGCGCCAAACCCACAGATTCCGGCTGGATCATCTCAGGCCGAAAAATGTGGATTACCTCGGCAACCGTGGCCGACTTCTTTACCGTTGCCGCCAAAACCGACCCGGACGCGGGGTTCAAAGGCATCGATCTTTTTCTGGTGGAAAAGGGAACGCCCGGATTAAACGTGGGGCGTCGCATAGAAAAACTGGGCGTGCGCGCCTCTGAAACCTCCGAGTTGATTCTGGACGACGTCCACATTCCCGCCGAAAACTTGCTGGGCAGGCAAGGCACGGGCTTTAAAAACCTGGGCGCTATCCTGGCCGACATCCGGGTGATGACCGGGGCGCTGTCTCTGGGGTTAGGGCAGGCGGCCCTTGACGCTTCTATTCAATACGCCAATGAACGGGTCCAATTTCGGCGGCCCATCGGGGCGTTTCAGGCCATTGCTCACAAAATTGCAGAAATGGGCGCTCAATTAGAAGCCGCTCGCAGCCTGGTCTATCGCGCCGCGTGGATGGTAACCCGGAATGAGCGAGACCCTAAAATGGCTTCTATGGCCAAACTCTTTGCCACAGAAGTCGCCAACCGGATTGCCGATGAATGTACCCGCATCTTTGGCAGCTACGGCTTTGCGATGGAGTATGACGCCCAACGTTACTACCGCGACGCCCGCTTCCTGCTATACGGCGGCGGCACATCTGAAGTTTTACGAACGACCATTGCCCGGGAAATGGGTGTTCCAAAAAGAAAATGAGGCATGGTTCAATTGCTCAAGAAGAAACCTTATTATAATGCCCGCAGGGTGCAATTTATCAGCACTTGCCGGCAATCTACGTGATGCGTTTAGGCCAAAAACCCTCACGTCATACGCCTCACGCCAGGTTTTAAATGGTCAAGTTTATTCAAGAGATATTCCTATGAGTCAATTATTTAAATTTTTTACACCCATCAAGGTGCGATTTAACGAAGCCGATTTACAAGGACACGTAAATTTTGCCAACTACCTATTCTATTTTGATGTGGGCTTAATGGAATATATGACTGTCATCGGCTACGATTATAGAACGATGCTGGCCGGCGGGGTTGATTTCCTGTTTGCTGAGGCACATTCCAACTACAAATCATCGGCAAAATGGCCGGAGGTATTGAACATCTACACCCGGATTAGCCACCTGGGACAACGGAGTGTCCGTTTTGATTTTGAAGTTCACGCCGCAAAGGATGCTCGCCTGGTAGCTACCGGCCATATTGTGGCCGTTACAGCCGCCCGCAACTCATTCGAACCCCGCCAAATTCCGGAAGGGTTGCGCCGGGCCGTTGCAGCGTATGAAAACGGCGGAAGTGAATAAAAAATGTCTGAGGCAAACGATCTCAATCTGCAATTTCCGGAACGCCCCTCAGTGCAGACGCAGTTTCTGGTTTTTACCTTGTTTGGCGACTATATTTTGTCGCGAGGAGGCGCAATTTGGGCCAGCGACCTTCTCTATCTTCTGTCCCTGCTGGATGTAAGTGAGCGGGCAGCCCGCTCTGTTCTGTCCCGGATGACAAGCAAGGGGTGGGTTACTGCCCGCAGACAGGGGCGTCACAGCCAATATTCCCTTACAACTCGCGGCTGGGAGTTACTGGAAGGGGGCGGACAACGTATCTTTGAACCTGCTTTTGTAGACTGGGATGGGTTATGGCAGCTTGTCATTTACTCTTTACCGGAGAAAAAACGCGACTCACGTCACACGTTGCGCCAGGAACTGAGCTGGTTGGGCTTTGGAAATCTGGCGCCGGCCACCTGGATTTCTCCTCACAGCCGCAAGGCAGAATTGGAGAGCATCTTTATCCGGTTGGAAGTCCAGGAATACGTTGAGGTTTTTTCCGGCATTCACAAGGGGCCGTCTTCAGCGCAAGCATTGGTTCAGCGCTGCTGGGATCTACCGGGTCTCGAAGCGGAATACTGCAAATTCATCGCCCGCTATAAGCCGGAATATGAACAATGCCGGGCATTAAAGAAGGGGGAACTTGCCCAATCGCCGGAGATTTGTTTTGTGCGCCGCTTCTGGTTGACCCACGACTTTCAACCGTTTCCTCGTAAAGACCCCAACTTGCCCACAAGCCTGCTGCCACTCGGCTGGATCGGTTACGAAGCTCACCAGCTATTTGATAATTATCGCCAATTGATGAGTGTTTACGCCAATCAGTTTATAGACGAAGTTGTCAGAGGTAAAAAAAACATTTTATCGAAACCAAACACCTAAATTTCAGGGAGACATCACGAGCCTAACGGTACACCACCAATATGTAATGAAGCACACCCAATTGATAAATAATCAAGAGATGAAATTATCCAAATAAAAAAAGAACTTCAAATTTACCTGCAACCAACACAATTTATTGACAGCGACTCCCCGGCGGTGATCGAATTCAGTCAATCTCTGACCGGCGGAATGGGATCGGACATTGAGAAAGGGGTAAAACTCTACTATGCCGTCCGCGATCTTGTTCGCTACAACCCTTACGGCATCATTTTTGACCCTGAGAGATTCACCGCCCACTGGACGCTGGAGAAAAAAACGGCGTTTTGTATCCCCAAAGCAATTTTACTGGCGGCTGCGGCGCGAGCTGCCGGTATTCCCAGCCGTCTCGGTTTTGCCGATGTGCGCAATCACCTGGCTACAGAGCGCCTGCTGGAGCTGATGAAAACTGATGAGTTCATCTTCCACGGCTACACGGAATTGTATCTTGAGGGCAAATGGGTTAAAGCAACGCCGGCCTTCAACCTTGCCTTGTGTCAAAAATTCGGGGTCAAGCCCCTGGAATTTAACGGCAGACGCGATTCCGTTTTTCACCCTTTTGATGTGGCTGGAAACAGGCATATGGAATATATACGAGATCACGGCCCATTTGCCGATCTACCCTTTAATATGATGGTTCGCGCATTTCAAAAAGGGTATCCGCATTTTTTTAAAGAAAATGGCCCCGGCTGGCCTATGGGCAATTTTGAACGGGAAAAATCGTAACTACTTACCCCCCTCTAACTCCCCCTCAGGAGGGGGGAGGACTTAACTTCCCCCCCGATTCGGGGGGGATTGAGGGGGGGTAAAAACGGCAAAAGGACGCTACTGTAGCGGCTACAAAGGTGTGTGCCAAGTAGTTACGAAAAATCTTAAATTAATTCAAGTAGGCCAAGTTGCTGGCTTGTCCATTAAACTGAAAGGAAAACACAATGTTATTATCAGAAAAAGTAGCATTAATTACCGGAGGCGGCAACGGTATTGGCCAGGCAACCGCAGTGCGGTTTGCCCGTGAAGGAGCGCAAATTGCAATTTGTGACATAGACGAAGCCGGCCTGGAAGAAACCGCAAAAAAGGTTAGCGAAGCCGGCTACCAGGCGCTTCAACTGGTGGGCAACGTAACGGACCGTGAAGATGTTCAACGTATTGTTGACGCGGTTATCGAGAAGTTTGGTCGTCTTGATATTTTGATCAACAACGCCGGTATCGCCCGCGATGGCCTGACGGCGCGCATTAAGGATGGCGAAGTCAAGTTTATGAGCGATGAAAAGTGGGACGCCGTGCTAAACGTCAACCTGAAAGGAACATGGCTCTGCTCACAAATTGCCGCCATCCCGATGATGAAGCAAAAATTCGGGCGCATTGTCAACACCGCTTCTGTAACGGCCCAGGGGAATATTGGGCAGGCAAATTATGCAGCCTCAAAAGCCGGCGTTATTGGTGTAACCAAAACGCTGGCTCTGGAATGGGCGCGTTTTGGCATTGCCGTTAACAGCGTTGCTCCCGGCGGTGTAAAAACGCAGATGACTGCCGCCATTCCGGACAAAATAATGGCCAATTTGCTGAAGAAAATTCCCTGCGGGCGCATGGCCGACCCGGAGGAAATTGCAGCCGTTCACGTTTTTCTGTGCAGCAATATGTCGTCCTACATTACCGGCCAGGTCATTTATGTCGATGGCGGCCTGACAGTTGGGGCTTAGAATTTTGCATTCCCCCAATGGTTTCAGGGGGATTTTTATTACCTGACGGCTCATCACAGAAGATGAAAATCCAGAGCGTTAAAGTGCATTTTGACACTCCAGAAAAACCATTTTCGGAGGAATCGTCACGACCCTACGGGACACCACCAAGAATGCAAATGCATTTCGGCGGTCTATTTTCAAAGGAGTTCGACAGAATCTGAGAAACAGCAACGAGTGATGAAAACAGTTTGAATTCACCATTTGTACATTCGCATATTCGTCTATTTTCAGAGGAGGAAACTATGACCTTACAAAAAGCCTATATCCCTTACGGAGGGTACTGGTCCACGCCGTTTGTTAAATGGCAGGGCAATTTTGCCAACCTGCACCCCATAAAATTTGCCGCCGAAATTACCCGGCGTGCTCTGGATGAACGAGAGATTACAGTAGATGTGATCACTAACCTCTACTTTGGCATGACCGTGCCCTCTCCAAACTGTTTTTATGGCGCGCCGTGGCTGGCCGGATTGGTTGGCGCAGAAGGAATCACCGGGCCTGTATTTTCTCAGGCCTGCGCCACCTCGGCCCGCGTCATCGGCAGCGCTGCGTTTGATATAGAAGCAAACGGCGAGGCGGATTCAACCATCCTGTGCATCGCCGCCGACCGCACCTCGAACGGGCCTCACCTGCTCTACCCCAACCCCCTTGCGCCCGGCGGCCGCGGCGAAGCCGAAGATTGGGTCTGGGATAACTTTAACAAAGATCCGTTTGTCCGCAGCAGCATGCTTCAAACGGCAGAGAACGTGGCCCGGGATGCCGGCATCTCCACCGGCGAACAGCACGAAGCCGTCTTGATACGTTACGCCCAGTACGAGCAAGCCCTGGCAGATGACGCCGCTTTCCACAAACGTTATATGGTTACGCCAGTTGAGATTAAACCGAACAAACGCAGACCGCCGGTTGCAATTGTGGCCGATGACGAAGGAATTTTTCCCACCACGGCTGAAGGACTGACCCGATTGAAACCGGTTATGCCGGACGGGACGGTCACATTTGGAGGGCAAACCTTCCCGGCAGACGGCAATGCCGGCCTGATCGTCACCACTCGTGAGCAAGCACGCAAATTAAGCCGCAACTCCGATGTCGAGATTCAACTTCTGGCCTTTGCTGAAGGGCGTGCCGCAAAAGGCTATATGCCGGCAGCCAACGCCCCCGCCGTTCGCCGCGTTTTAGATCGGGCTGGACTCAACCTTGCCGATATCAAAGCAATCAAGACTCACAACCCCTTCGCCGTTAACGATTGCTACCTCAACCGGGAGATGAATATCCCCATAGCGGCTATGAACAACTACGGCTGCTCGCTTATCTGGGGGCATCCTCAAGGCCCTACCGGAATGCGTTTGATTATTGAGCTAATTGAAGAATTAGTGTTGCTGGGCGGCGGTTACGGCCTGTTTACCGGCTGCGCGGCCGGCGATACTGCCGCAGCCGTGGTGTTGAAGGTAGACGCAGCTTGATTTTGATATAAACTAACAAAACACGGATTGACAAACAAGGGAATTTTTATATACTCAAATATTCCACTTTCTAACAGGTTCACAAAAAAAGTGGAATACATTTAAGATTTATTGATGAACACGAAAACGGCAACCGGTAAAATTCAACGCTTTAGACGTACAGGTTCAGTAAATCCGGTGCTGTGGCCGGTCTCCGACCGAGCCACCTAAGCGGGCGCGGTCAAGAGACCGGCCCGAGCGCGATTTTGACGGGTTCACTGAATTTGTACCTTTAGGCTGCGTGACAAATAATGAAAACACTCCTCAAGCTACAAATAAACGGCGAGTCTCACGAGGTCTACACCGCTGTTCACAAAACGCTCCTTGAAGTTTTGCGTGAAGAGCTGGGGCTGACCGGAACCAAACACGGCTGTGAATTGGGTGAATGTGGAGCCTGCACCGTACTGGTAGACGGTCTCCCCGTTTTATCCTGCCTGACCCTGCCCATCGAAATACAGGGACGCGCCATCACCACCGTTGAAGGGCTGGCCGACGGCAATCAGCCTCATCCTCTGCAACAGACGTTTGCCGATCTGGGCGCAGCTCAATGCGGGTACTGCATGTCCGGCATGCTTCTGACAGCCAAATCATTACTCGATGAAAAACCTCATCCCACCCGAGACGAGATCCGGGCAGCGTTGGGCGGCAATCTCTGTCGATGCACCGGCTATTCAAAAATCATCGAGGCCGTAGAGCTGGCAGCAGAACGGGGGGGGGCATGACCCGGGAATTGAACATTATCGGTAAACCCAATAGAAAAATTGATGTAACCCAAAAACTGAGTGGGCAAACCCTGTATGCCGGAGACCTCTCGCTGCCCCGAATGTTGCATTGCAAAATTCTGCGCAGTTGCCACCCTTACGCCCGCATTATCTCTGTGGATACCGGCCAGGCAGAAGCGCTGCCCGGCGTAATAGTTGCCATCACCGGCCAGGATTTGCCCAATAAATTTGGCATCCTGCCCATTACCGAGGATGAAGAGAGTCTGGCCGTTGAAAAAACGCGCTTCGTGGGCGACCCGGTGGCAGCCGTAGCCGCCACAGATGAAGAAACCGCCGCAGAAGCGCTCAAACTCATCCGGGTTGAATACGAACTCTTGACCCCGGTTATGGACATTGCAGCGGGCGTGCAATCTCCCTCGGACGAACCCATTCACGACTACGCCGACCAGGGAAACATCCACAAGCTGGTCGCCCTGGAATTTGGCGAGCAGAAAGCCGGCTTTTCCGAAGCGGATCACATTCAGGAAGATATTTTCTTCTATCAGGGAAACACGCACCTGCCCATAGAAGAACATTCGGCTTTGGCCCGCTACGAACCCAACGGCAAACTGACCGTTTGGTCATCCACCCAGACCCCTCACTATGTCCACAAAGCAATGGCCGGCGTTCTGGAACTGCCGCCCAGCCGTATTCGGATTATCGCCCCGCCCACCGGCGGCGGTTTTGGCGGCAAAACCGACCCTTTTAATCACGAGATGATTGTAGCCAAACTGGCCATGATAACCGGGCGTCCGGTTAAATGCACTCTCACCCGCGAAGAGGTTTTTTACACCCACCGGGGCCGGCATCCCGTGTTGATGAAAATTAAAACGGGCGTTAAAAAAGATGGGGCCATCACGGCCATGCACCTTCAGACCTTTCTTGATGGCGGCGCTTACGGCAGTTACGGGGTAGCCAGCACCTACTACACCGGCGCGCTGCAAACCGTTACCTACAACATCCCCTCCTACAAATTCGATGCAGCCCGCGTCTTTACCAATAAACCACCCTGCGGCCCAAAACGAGGCCACGGCACGCCCCAACCTCGCTTTGCTCTGGAAGTGCAGTTAGACAAAATTGCCGAAAAATTGGGACTGAACCCGCTCGATATTCGCCTGGATCACCTCATCAAACCCTTCACCAAAACGGCCAACCACCTGACCGTCACCACCATCGGCCTGCGTGAATGTCTGGAAGCCGTGGCCGAACGTTCCGGCTTTCGGCAAAAGTATGGCCGGCTTCCCCACGGTAAAGGGATTGGTTTGGCCTGCGGCGCTTATTTGAGCGGCGCGGGGTTGCCCATCTACTGGAATAGAATGCCCCATTCAGGCGTGCAGATCAAAATTGACCGGGGCGGCGGCGTCACCGTTTTTTGCGGCAGCACAGACATAGGCCAGGGATCGGCTTCTGTGCTGGCCTACATTGTTGCCGAGGAGATGGGCGTTACCCCGGATGATATTACCGTTGTCACCGCTGACACCGACCTGACGCCGGTCGACCTGGGCAGCTACTCCAGCCGGGTCACCCTGATGACCGGCAACGCAGCTATAGAATCGGCCCGAAAATTGCGCGCTATTCTGCTTGATACAGCCGCGGAAAAGTTGATGGTTCCCGCCGAAAGCCTGGCGGCTCGCGACAATGTTATCTTCTGTCTGGACAACGTCGAGCGACGGATCTCCTTTAGCGACCTGGTCAAACTAGCCGAAGCGCAACACGGCACACTGGGAGCCGTTGGCAGTTATACTCCGCCGAGACGAGGGGGGCGTTATAAAGGGGCGGGGGTTGGCCCGTCGCCGGCTTACTCCTATTCAGTCTGCGTTGTAGCGGTGGATGTAGAGCCGGAAACGGCCCAACTGACTGTGGAAAAGGTCTGGCTGGCCCACGACATTGGCCGGGCGCTTAACCCGCTTGTGGCAGAAGGGCAGGTAGAAGGCGGCGTTTATATGGGGCTGGGCGAAGCCTTGATGGAAGAGCAGATTTTTCGCAAAGGTTTGCACAAAATCCCTTCCATGCTTGATTACAAGAGTCCAACCATATTTGAGATGCCGGATGTTGAAACCATCCTTATTGAAACCAACGATCCCAACGGGCCCTACGGCGCAAAAGAAGTCGGGCAGGGGCCTTTACTGCCGGTGATGCCCGCCGTTGCCAACGCCGTGTACGACGCTGTTGGCGTACGCATCGACGAAGTGCCCATTACCCCGGAAAAAATCTTTAAGGCCATGCGTGAAAAAGAACGGGGGCGTACCGCCCGTGTTGGTCCCAAAAGCGTGCCCGATGTCGCCTTCCCTGAGCCAACTCTGGTTGAATCGCAGTGGGGACAACCGGCCGACGATTTTTGATTTTGGATTTACGATTTTGGATTATGTCGACACAAAGCAAGTTCTGGACTCCTGGACTGTTCATTGAATCAATCCACACAGTCCTGGCGGCCAGTGCCAGGGAAATCAAAAATCGGTTCATAGGAGTTTCTAATTATGTTAAGATTACCTCCCTTTGAATACCTTGCGCCGCGAACGCTCGATGAAGCGGTGGAAATGATGGACAAACACGGCCCGGAAGCAATGCTGGTGGCCGGCGGAACTGATGTATATCCCAATATGAAACGCCGCCTCTTTGAACCCAAAAAACTGGTGGGGTTGAGCGGCATCAAGGAATTGAAACATTTTGAGGCGAACGGCGCGGTCACAATCGGTGCGGGTTTGACTCTGGCCGAAATTTGCGCCAATCCGATTATTTCTGCCCACTACCCGGCTCTGGCGACAGCGGCAAGCCTGGTTTCAACGCCGCAGTTGCGCAATGCGGGCACTATCGGCGGGAATTTATGCGTCGATACCCGCTGTAACTACTACAACCAGAGCGAGTTCTGGCGGCATTCTATTGGCTACTGTATGAAGAAAGAGGGCAACATGTGCCTGGTGGCGCCGGGCAGTCCCCGCTGCTGGGCGGTCAGTTCGTCAGATACAGCCCCGATAATGATTGCGCTGGGGGCATCCGCGCGGTTGGTGGGGGTGGAAGGAGAGCGCACCATACCGGCTCACGCGCTGTATCACGATGACGGCATGGACTACCTGGCCAAAGCTCCCACCGAAATTCTGGCCGATATCCGTCTTCCCGATGCAAGCGGCGTAAAAATGGCTTATCACAAACTTCGGCGGCGCGGCTCTTTTGATTTTCCCATTCTGGGTGTGGCCGTAGCTTTGCGGCAAGCCGAAGACGGTACGTGCATTGAAGCAAATATTATTCTGGGCGCTGTGGCTTCATACCCAATCAAAGCCGTTCAAGCGGAGGAAATGCTCATTGGACAGCAACTAACCGAGGAGTTGATCGAGGAAGCCGCCAGGGTAGCTTTCAAACCGGCCAAACCCCTTGACAATACCGATATGGCTCACACTTATCGTAAACAGATGGCCCGGGTTTATGTAGCCCGCGCGTTAAAAGAAGCGGTTCAAATGAATTTGCCATTATATTTAGGGCACCAACGACCGTTTTGGAGAGATCAGTCGTAAAAACCTTGTTGGTCTATCCCATTGAACAACCCCGGTGCCCTTTTCCTTTAAATCGACATAAATCTATCTTGCAAAGCCGGCGGTTGACAAATAACAAAAATGCT
>CAYWSS010000129.1:0-10622 GCA_964460505.1 uncultured Caldilineaceae bacterium
TCGACTTTTTGCGAAACAAAGAGTACGCTGAATATCAAAAGTAGCAGGTGGCAGGGAGTTAGCGATAGAAATGTGGTCGGTTCAGTACACCCGGCGCTGTGGCCGGTCTCTGACCGAGCCACCTAAGCGGGCGCGGTCAGGAGACCGGCCCGAGTACGATTCTGACGGGTTCACAGAACTTGCACTCCTCAAGCTAGTGAAACATATACGCCGCTGTATATTAGTGCGCTCATCGCGGTAATGGAGCAGTAATAATGGATGGAAACGTAAAAAAATTGATAAAATTTATTCTGGTTGCGGGGGTTGCAAGTGCCGTAATCGCGGGTTCCTTTGCTTCGGGGATGTTCTTTTACGCCAATTTGTATGCTCCTGCCCAAGTCGCATCGGGCGTAACTTCGGTATTGCCTTTCTCCGATAACGCAGCCGGCTCAGCCTCAATTCAGATAGATGGCGAAAACGCCCTCCCCGAATTGGCTACGTTTTGGGAAGCGTGGAATTATCTGAACGAGCAGTTTTACGGGGATATTCCGGCAGACGATGAGCGCATTTACGGCGCTATTCGGGGCATGGTGGCCTCGTTTGATGACCAGCACACCGCCTTTATTGACCCGGTGCGGGCCGCAATTACCAGCGAAAATATGCAGGGCAGTTTTTCCGGCATTGGCGCTACCGTGCGGCTGGATGAAGCCGGGCGCCTGATTATTGTTGACCCCATGCCGGACCATCCGGCATTTCTGGCCGGCGTTCGGCCCAACGATATGGTTTTGGAAGTGGACGGCGAAGCGGTGGAGGGCTTGAGCCTGTTTGAAGCGGTGCTGCTCATTCGCGGGCCAACCGGCTCCACGGTGACGTTAACCATTTTCCGCGAGGGTGAAATGGAGCCTTTTGATATACCCATCGTTCGGGCCAAAATTGAGCTTGAAGTGGTCGAGTCGGAACTGCTGGACGAGACCGCCGGCGATGGGAAAATAGGGTATGTCCGCCTGACGCAGTTCAGCGGCGGCGCTTCCGATAAACTCACCAGTGCTATTAACGGGCTGTTTGACCAGGGCGCGACATCACTTATCTTGGACCTGCGCAGTAATCCCGGGGGGTTGTTGTCTGAGGCGGTTAACGTCAGCAGCCTTTTTCTGGAGCGGGGGCAGGTGGTGGTCCGCGAAAAATTAAAAGATGAAGAAGAAAAAACTTTTGAGGCCGGGCGGGGATACCAGGTCGCGGTGGATGTGCCGTTGGTGGTGCTGGTAAACAGGGGCAGCGCCAGCGCCAGCGAGATTGTGGCCGGGGCAATTCAAGATACTGCCCGGGGCACAATTGTTGGCGCTCAGACCTTTGGTAAAGGTTCCGTGCAACTGCCGCACACCCTGTCCGATGGCTCTGAATTGCGGGTGACCATTGCCGAATGGTTGACTCCGGAAGGTCGTCAAATTCACAAAGAAGGCATTACCCCTGATATTCTGTCGGATATGACATTTGAAGATTTCGAAGAAGGACTTGACCCTCAATTAGATGAAGCCGTCCAGTTTTTAATCGATAATCCAAATGGTGAAACTGCAACCGGCGAATGACACCAACCAACTAACACCCAATGACTACACACATAAAAACAATTGCCACAAATAAAAAAGCCCGCCACGATTATTACATAGATGATACCATTGAGGCGGGTATTGTCTTGACCGGCAGCGAAATAAAGTCTATTCGGGCCGGGCAGATAAACTTGCAAGACGGCTACGCCACCTTGCGCAATGGCGAAGTATGGTTGATTAATGCTCATATTTCGGCTTACAAACAGGCCAGCTACCAGAACCACAAACCCCGTGCGGACCGTAAGCTGCTGCTTCATCGCCGCGAAATAAACAAGCTGACCGGTAAATTGCAGGAAAAAGGCTTAACCTTAATTCCGCTCAAAATGTATCTTAAAAATGGCCGGGCCAAGGTTGAGTTGGGACTGGCCCGGGGTAAAAAGAATTATGATAAACGCCAGACTTTGCGGGAGCGTGATGACCGCCGGCAGATGGCTCGCGCGGTGGGCCGGCGTCAAAAGGGATACGAATGACAATACCAAACCCATTTCAATTTAAAAATTATCAACCGCGCCCGCTGGAAATTATAGATACCACCCTGCGCGAGGGTTCGCAAAGTTCACTGCTGCATGACCACTACAAATATTTTTTTAGCCGGCCGGATAAAATGGAAATTGCCCGGGCGCTGATCGGGTTCGGCGTTAAATTTATTGAACTGTTTGCCCCCATTGTCAGCCCGCAGGAAAGAGAAGATTTTGCCGCCATCAAATCCGTGCGGGATGAGATGATTATGCAAAAAGGGTACACCTTTTTGCTGGCTCACGTGCGCTGCCACCCCGATGACGTGGAATCGGCCATTAAAGCCGGGGCCGACGGCCTTAATTTCTACATTGGCTTGTCGGATGTATCGCGCAATTACAATCACGGCAAAAATTTTGATACCATCATCAGCCGGGCGCGGGCGCTGCTGGAAGAGGTGCGGCGAAATCACCCGGAGTTGATTTTGCGTTTCAGCGGCGAAGATGCCTTCCGCACCCCTGAAGCCAATCTTTTTCGCGTTTACGATGAAATTGCCCCGCTGGTTGTGCGCTTTGGCACGCCCGATACCGTTGGCGTAGCCACACCGGCCGGCGTCCGGCGTCGAATTGAGGTGCTGCGGCAGCGATACCCTGACGTGGATTGCGAGGGCCATTTTCATCATGACCGGGGATTTGCCCTGGTCAATGCCCTGGAAGCCGTAAATGCCGGGATGCGATATATTAACACCACCTTGCTGGGCGTGGGCGAACGCTCCGGCATCACCTCGATGACGGCCCTGCTTTTTAACCTGTATATCGATAAAATGTACGACCATCTGGAAGGATACAATCTGCGCGACTCGTACCCCATCAACGTCATGTTTGCCTCCAAGCTCAAAAAACTGGTGCCTTCGCGTGAGCCGGTCAGCCTGACCAATCGCACCCACACGGCCGGGGTGCATCAAAAAGCGGTGCTCAACTATTCCAGCACCTACGAATCGTTTCCACTGGACCAATTTGGCGTGAGCGAGTCTGAAATGTTGCTGGGGCCGTTAAGCGGCTGGAATATGATTCACTACTTCCTCAAGGAGATAAAATATTACAACCTGGGCGAGGGAACCGCCCGCGAAATTGCCGCGGTTTTCAAAGAGCGGGTTTACAATATTGGACCCAATGACTCGCCCACGGAAATTTTGATTGACATCGCCGAAAATGAATTTGGCCTGAACCATTTGGCTATTCCGGAGCGCGTCAAAGATAACATCCTGCAGCGCCTGGACGAAACCTCCGGCGACGTCGCGCCAATAGCTAACATGCCCGCTACCGAAGTGCCGGAAATTCAGGCCGAGCGCAGTAACGCCATCACCATAAAAAAGGAGAGTTGATGAAGTCGATTTGATGCAGAGAAAAAGGCACCTGGGGCGTTTGGGGAGTCAAATTATCCGTATTGCGTGTTACGTATTTACCTGGTACGCAACACGCAATACGACATACGTTATCCCCCCTGAAGTCCCGAAGAACCTTCATCCTTCTGCATTCATCCTTCATCATTTAATAAATGCCCCACACCTTTGTTGAAAAAATCCTGGCAAAAAATGCCGGCCTGAGCGAAGTTACGCCCGGCCAGGTCATTGATGCCACGCCGGATGTAGCTCTCAGCCACGATAACAGCGCCGCGATCTCAAAGATATTTTCCGGCCTTGGCCTTAAGCGGGTCAAGCATCCCGAGCGGCTGGCGATTACGCTGGACCACGCCGCGCCGCCGCCCACCACCCGGCACGCCCAAAATCACGCCGAAATTCGCCGCTTTGTGGCCGAACAGGGGATACCCAACTTTTTCGACGTGGGCCGAGGCATTTGTCACCAGGTTTTATGTGAGGAGGGGCTAATCTATCCCGGGGCGCTCCTGCTGGGGGCCGATAGCCACTCGACCCATTACGGCGCGCTGGGAGCCTTTGGAGCCGGAGTAGGGCGCAGCGAAATGGCGGCCATTTGGGCCACGGGGCAACTGTGGCTGCGCGTGCCCGAAAGCATCAAAATTACCATCAACGGCGACTTCTCTCCGTGGGTTACCAGTAAAGATATTGCCTTGTTTATCATCGGCCAACTGGGGGCCGACGGCGGCCTTTACGCCGGCGTGGAGTTTTACGGCCCGGCTGTGAGCGCAATGAGTATGGCCAGCCGTTTTGTGCTGACCAACATGATGGCCGAAATGGGCGCGAAAAACGCCTGGGTTTTTCAGGACACTACCACGTTTGATTGGCTGGAAAAGCAGGCAGGGGCGCAGATGGGAGAGGGAGCAGGGGAGAGTATCAAGCAGAAGCGGGAATTGTGGGAAGCTGCCGGCCACCAATTATCTCCCGATGCCGATGCCAATTACGCCGCAACGTTTGAGTTTGATGCCGCCGCCATTGAACCGCAGGTGGCCTGTCCGCACGCGGTTGACAACGTAAAATCGTTGAGCGCGGTTGCCGGTACGCCGGTTAATCAGGTATTTCTGGGAACCTGCACCAACGGCCGCTTGGAAGACATCGCCGCCGCCGCCAGGATTTTATCCGGCAAAAAGGTTGCCGCCGGCACGCGATTGCTGGTGATTCCGGCTTCATCGCAGGTTTATTTGGATGCGGTACAGGCCGGCTACGTCGAAATGCTGCTAACCGCCGGGGCCGCCTTTGGCGTGCCCGGCTGCGGCCCCTGCATGGGAAACCATCTGGGTATCCCCGCGCCGGGAGAAGTGACCATCAGCACCGCCAACCGTAATTTTCAGGGGCGCATGGGCACCCGCGACTCGGAGATTTATCTGGCTTCTCCGGCAGTTGTTGCCGCCAGCGCCATCGCCGGAAAAATCGCCGGGCCGGACGAAGTCAGCGAGTGAGCGGGTGTAATAGCTTTTTTCGCTCATTCACTAAGTTGGAACAACTAAAATGACAAATTCACCACAACAAATTATCCGGGGCCGGGTCTGGAAATATGGCGACGGGGTAAACACCGACGTGATTTTTCCCGGAAAATATACCTACACCGTGTCCAACCCGGCAGAAATGGCCCGGTACGCGCTGGAAGATTTGGACCCTTCATTTGCCGGCAACGTTCAACCCGGCGATGTCATTGTCGCCGGAAAAAATTGGGGCAACGGTTCCAGCCGGGAGCAGGCGGTAACTTGCCTGAAGCAGGCCGGGGTTGGGGCTGTGATTGCCGTTTCATTTGCCCGTATCTGGTATCGCAACGCCATCAACAACGGGTTGTTGGCCATCACCTGCCCCCGGGCAGTAGACGCCATTTGTGGCGGTGAACAGGTTGAAGTCGATTTGCCGGCGGGTGTTATCAAAACCACCAACGGCGAAGAATTTGAATTCCCTCCCTTCGTGCCATCGCTCCAGGCCATTATCAGCGATGGCGGGCTGCTGCCTCACCTAAAAAAGAAATTTCAGGAATAATTTAGGAGTTAGGAGTTAGGAGTTGGGAGTTAGGAGTTAGGAGTTGGGAGTTAGGAGTTGGGAGTTGGGAGTTGGGAGTTGGGAGTTAGGAATTAGGAGTTAGGTGAACTACGCGGGCAACACGTTCTGGTTACTGACATCCGGCTACCGAAAAGGAAAAAAGCATGCACGCTGAACTGGTTATGATTGGAACAGAGCTTCTGCTGGGAGAAATTGTAGATACCAATGCCAATCGATTGGCCAAATCCCTGCGGGAAATCGGGCTTGACCTCTATTACAAAACCACGGTGGGCGATAATGGAAGCCGCATAACCGAGGTGCTCAATCTGGCGCTCAAGCGCTCGGATGTGGTTATTACTTCCGGTGGATTGGGGCCGACGGTAGACGACATTACCCGGCAGGCGGTAGCCGATGCCACCGGGCGCAAGTTGGTTTACAGCACCGAGTTGGAAGCGCAGATTGCGGCTCGATTCGGCAAATTTGGCCGAAAAATGGCCGACAACAACAAACGCCAGGCCTACATCCCCCAGGGGGCCATCCCACTCGCCAACCCGGTTGGGTCGGCTCCCTGTTTTTTGAGCGAAGATGTAAAGGGGCGTGGCATTGTCATCTCGCTGCCCGGCGTTCCGCGCGAACTGGAATACATGATGGAAAAGGTTGTGCTGCCGCTGCTGGCAGAACGGATGGGCGGGCGCAAGGTTATGAAAGTGCGCGTGTTGCGGACGTGCGCCGTGGGCGAAAGCAACATCGACCGGACCATTGGCGATTTAATGACCACTGCCAACCCCACGGTCGGGCTGGCGGCTCACGTGGGCCAAACTGATATTCGGATTGCGGCCAAAGCCGATACCGAAGCCGGGGCCGACGCCCTGATAGCCCCGGTTGAGGCCGAATTGCGGAAGCGATTAGGCGTGGCCATTTACGGCGAGGGCAAAGAAACCCTGGCAGAAGTCCTTGGAAAACTGCTGGATGAACGAGGGCTTAAATTGGGTGTGGTAGACACCTTTACCGGCGGCTGGCTAACGCGCAATATGAGCGAGTCCGGGTTTGGCCAGCTCATTGCCACCGACCTTAATCCGGACACGCTGGATGAGGCGTTGCAGACATTCGAGCTGGCGCAAGGTGATTTGCCGGAGGTCGATTCTTCGGTATTGGGGGCTGAATTTGCCGAAGCTGTAGCTCCCGAAAATGGCATTGGGCTGGCTTTGCTCGGCCCGTTTGAGGACAACACCACGGTCATTGCGATTCACGGCCCCGGTGCCAACCGCCTGGTTAAATCCGGGCAAAATCGCCTGAGAGGTAGTTATATGCGTCGCTGGATGGTTGCGCAGGCTCAGGATTGGGTGCGGCGGGTACTGCTGGGGCAGCTATCATCTCCGGCCGATTGGGGGTAGGGTTGCCGGCCAGCCCCTCGAGCTCAGTTTTAGGCAAGTGTCTTGCTTTTGTGGCGTCTCTAATTCTGTCTTATCGAAAGATACCCCAAAATCAACCGCACCGATTTTGAAAGTAAGCCCCGTTCTATTACAATGTTGGATGCTCATTCTATCAGAATTATTGGCTCATGTTCAGTACAGGTGACCGGCACCTTGTTTTCCTGCCAGAAAGTCCTTTAGAGATAAGTGCCGGTCGCTTGTATACTTGTTCTGGACATGAGCCGAATTGTTTATGATACAGATATCTGATTCCGGAATATTTTTTATAGGTTGGAAAGAAACGTAAAGGGATGTTGCAGGATGAAATATCACATCTGGACGGCCGGATGCCAAATGAATGTGGCCGATTCTCAGCGGGTTGGCTCGGAACTGGAGAAGCTGGGGTACACCTACAGCGACAGCTACCGCGAAGCGGACGTGGTGGTGTTGAATACCTGTGTGGTGCGTCAGAGCGCCGAGGACAAGGCGACCGGCTTTTTGTGGAGTCTCAAACCCATTAAAGAGGCCAAACCCGGCAAAGTGCTGGCCTTGATGGGCTGCATGGTGGGCGTAAAAGGCGGCGGCAAGCTAGCCAAAACATTCCCGCATGTCGATGTATTTATGCCGCCCAGCGAACCGGCCCCACTAATCGATTTTCTGCTGGCGCGAGAGCGCGAACAGGAACAGTTAGCCCATCGCCACAAATTGCAGGACGAGGCGCTGTTTCTGGTGTTGCCGCTGCACGAAAAAAACAAGCTGGTGATGGCTCACGTGCCGGTGGTGTATGGCTGCAACCATGTCTGCTCTTTCTGCATTATCCCCTCCCGCCGGGGAGTTGAGCGCAGCCGCCCGGTGGGCGAAATTGCCGCCGAGGTCCGCAGCCTGGTGGCGCAGGGGGTACGCGAAGTGACTCTGTTGGGCCAGATTGTCGATCGCTACGGCTACGATATTCCCGGCGGGCCGCGCCTGCCCGATTTGCTGCGCGTGCTCAACGGTATCGACGGGCTGTATCGCATCCGGTTTTTAACCAGCCACCCCAATTATATGAGCGATGCCATGCTTGATGCCGTGGCAGAATTACCCAAAGTGTGCGAACACATCGAAGTGCCCAATCAGGCCGGGGATGACCTGGTGCTGGCGCGGATGAAGCGCAAATACACTATGGCCGAATATTACGCGCTGATCTACCGCATCAGGCAGCGGATGCCGGAGGTGTCTATTGCCACCGATATTATCGTAGGCTTCCCCGGTGAAACGGAAGCCCGGTTTCAGCGCACTCTGGACACGCTGGCCGAGTTGAAACTGGATGTGGTGCATATTGCCATGTATTCGCCCCGCCCCGGTACGGTATCGGCCAGGTTGATGGAAGATGATGTGCCGCCGGCAGAGAAAAAGCGGCGGCTGGATGCGGTTAATGCTCAACAGGAGCAGATTGTGGCCGAAATCAATACAAAGCTTTTGGGCCAAACCATGGAAGTGCTGGTGGAAGAAAAGCAGCGCGGTCGTTGGCGTGGACGCACCCGCACCAACAAGCTGGTCTTCTTTGAAGACGAAACCGGTAAAGACTGGAAGGGGCACCTGGCAGAGGTAGAAATCACCTGGGCCGGCCCCTGGAGTTTGCGCGGTACGCTGCCGGGTCAAAAAGCGCTTAACGCTCAGGATGAGCGAATGTTGGTACCCCTGCCACTGACGGTGTAAATCAACCCCAAAACAAAAGTAACAGGAAATTTCAGGAACCTTAAAAATGAGTCAGGGTTCCTGTTTTGTTTTGTCAGGCTCTTCTGAAAATGATGAAGGATTGAAGGATGAATAAACTGCGCTTCTCGCTCGTTACTCATCACTGGCTAAATTTTCATTGTCGTTGCCGCCGAAGGCACAGGGACTGTCCGTCTCCTCGTATAAAATGTTCGTAGTCAGATACGCAGCGCGGTAGATCTTCGGTCGTCTAACGCCACTCCGCTATCGCTTTGAGGCTGACTACGAGCGGGTAATATCTTCTTGTATAAAATTACACGAAGTTGCGCTGAGCCATCACAGACGCGAAGATGTTCTAAGTCTCAGAGAAAAATATTAAGGAATGAGAATTAATTAACTTACCCATTTCCTCGTATTGCGTATTGCGTATAATTTTGCTCTTTACGGAGCGCGTAATACGCAATACGCAACATGTTGCCGGCCCTAATAATGCCCCTATTTCGTAATATTTGGGGGTTCAATTAAACTGGGGGGAGACACTTTTGAATTTGCAGAAATCCTTGCAACTTTATTGAAACCGCCTCGTATTGCATAGTGCAGACAGAGATGAGGAATTCCAAACTGCACTATGGAAAGCACAATAACCTTTAATCAACAATATTCAATGATACCATCTGTTGCAACAGAACCTAAACCAGATTCGCAGATTACGCCGGACCCGCAGGCGCAGGAACGGGCCTGGGCTGTAGCTGCCCAACAGGGTGACAGCACCGCTTTTATGTACATTGTCGATGCTTACCAGCGCCCCGTTTATAACCTGTGCTACCGGATGCTGGGCGATTCCGTCGAAGCAGAAGATGCAGCTCAGGAAACATTTTTACGGGCCTACACCAAAATCAAAAGCTATAACCCCGGCCGTAAATTCTCTTCCTGGTTGCTCTCAATTGCGTCACACTACTGCATCGACCGGCTCCGGCAGCGGCGTCACCAGATAATTTCCTGGGACGATCTGCCTCCGTGGCGATGGATACCTGCCACCGGTCCGCAACCGGAGGATGTCGCGCTCAATCACGAAGCTCACAAATCCGTCCATGATATGCTCGATGCCCTGCCCGCCGACTACCGGGCCGCGACCATCCTCCGTTACTGGTATGAAATGTCGTACGAGGAAATTGCACAGACTTTAAATACATCTGTAAGTGCTATCAAAAGCCGTCTTTTTAGAGCAAGACAAATGCTGGCCAAAGCCGCCAGGCAAGAGGAACTAAATACGTCGAGCAAAGGAGCTTGATAAGGTTGGAGAAATGCCCATGACTGAAAGAGATTTATACACAGAAAAGATTTCGTACCGGTTAGATGATGAGCTTACGGCAATTGAGGCTAATGAATTAAACGCGCACGTTAAGGAATGTGCAACCTGCCGCCGGGCATACGAAGAAATGACTCATATCGATCAGTTGCTTCGTAGCGCGGCAGCAATAATGGTTGCTCCCCACCCTGGGTTCAGGCAAAGATTCGAAGCCGGATTGGCTCACCATCAGCCCCGTAAACTCTGGCAAATCTGGCTCACGTTGGGCGCATTGGTTGTGGTTGCTCTGGTTTTCCTTGGCGTATGGGCTGTTTCCGGGGGGATGCTTTTGGTTAGCGTTAGCTCCTCGCTGCTGGATGCTCACCTTCTTTCTCAGGGGTTGGTTACCGTTATCGATTCTGCCGACAACCTGCGTTTCTTTGTAAGCCTGGGCGCGCTTGGTCTAAAAACCAGCTACTACACAATGCAGCAACCTTTATTTTGGGGCTGTATGGCCATGGCCGTAATGCTAACCTGGTCCTGGATACGCTTGATGAAACTGGTTGTCCGGCGCAACATTATAACTATTGAAATGATCCTTTAAACCTTAAAAACCTGGTGCCCGGTAAAATCTTTCAAAATTAAACTCTGTCTCGGTGCCTTAAATACATAACGCGGTCAAACCGCAACCCAATTTTTGACTCACGGATGGAATAAAACACGGATAAATAAAAATAATTAAAATCCGC